>LKHC01000094.1 GCA_001618605.1 Candidatus Fermentibacter danicus | reverse complement strand
GCGGCTGTTCAAGCAGAAAGCCCAACTCGAAATGGAGCTGTCGCAGGCGCGGAAGCAAGCCATCGAACTGATGAAACCCGGCAGCGATCAGTCGGGCAAGACCGAAATGCTGACGACGGTCAATCGCCAGGCGGTCGAGCTCTCGAAACAACTGACCCATGTGAGCGAGCGATGCAGAGCCTACCAGGGGAGCAGCATCACGGAACAGGATGTGTCGGAGGCCTTCCAGAATGTCGAGGGCTTCTGGGAAGACCTTTTCCCGGTGGAGCGAAACCGGCTCATCCGCCTCCTGGTGGATAAGGTCGAGATCCGCGAGACCGGAATCGACATGGAGCTGCGAACCAACGGGCTGACAACGCTCATCGCCGAGCTGGCTGGTCTGGCATGCGAAGTCACCGAACGGAGGGCAAGCCGATGAAAATGAAGCCGACCATTACTGTTGCCGACAACGGCAACCTGCAGATCCACATCCCGATGCTGATCCGGCGCATGCGCGGCCGC
>LKHC01000093.1 GCA_001618605.1 Candidatus Fermentibacter danicus | reverse complement strand
AGGGCCTTTTCCTGGGCCGACATCCTCGAATCCGGCCAGATCAAGTCCATCAGCGAGCTTGCCCGTACCCTTGACGTCGATGGCTCGTATGTGGCCCGCATTCTCAAGCTGACGACCCTAGCCCCCGACATCGTCGAAGCCCTGATCAACGGTGAGGAACCCAACGGGCTCTCGCTGGCCAAGCTGACCCAGACCTTTCCAGAGGACTGGACCGAGCAGCGCCGCCAGTTCGGCTTCGCCACCGACTGACGACCGGACCGGAGACCACCACAGAGAGCCGACCATCAGCGTCGGCTTTTTTACTTTAGGGGGCAGGAAACCGGAGTTGACCACGCTTCTTTTCATGGCCGAAGCGGGCGATTTCGAAAAAAACGTCCGGTTGCGGCATCGAACGATGACCTAAGACAACCGTCAAAAATGGCAATCTGCCGCAAACCCATATCAATCAAGGATGTAACTTTCCGGACGCGCTTCGGACTTCGTCCGGAGAAAACAGAGAATCAGGGGCCAAACAGAGAAAGAAAGGCAGGAAGATGGGGAGAATCGGTGGTGCGGAGAGGTGCTTTGGAAAGATGTGAAACGGGCGCAAACCCTTTAGAAACAAGGGGAAAAAGAAAACCCGTCACCCCGGAGAATGACCCCAGAGAGACGGGTTTGTCTTTTCTAAATGGTGGAGGCGGCGGGAATCGAACCCGCGTCCGCGCCCAGGGATCCGACGGCCGCTACATGCTTAGACCGGATTAAGTTTCCCTCGGGTCGGGCTCCGGACGGCCCTCCCTCCGGTATCTCCCATTGTGTCTCGCCGTTATCTCCCGGGAGCGGGGGGACTTCGGCCAGCCCGCCTTCTTACGCCCGGCCCCCGGCGGACAGACAGCACCGGGGCGGACGCGCGGCTCACTCATGGAACCGCGAGGTGCCGATGTTAGGCGGCAGTTGTACAGTCCCGCATTTTAACGAGGCTGCGGGGCCTCGGCATGCTGCCGGGGGATCTCGACCGAGCCCGTCGAAACCGATCGCCCCCACGCACTGACACCTAGATAGGCGAAAGACCCGGAAAGGTCAAGTGCCCTTGCCCGAACGGCCGTCAATGCTTATAAATCGCGCTCAAACCGTTTGGACCAGGGAGAATCCGATGTCTTTCAAATGCACCGTCTGCGGGCGTTCCTACAGCACCGGCTACCGGGTGAGCCACTCCCACAGGAAGACTCGTCACCAGTGGAAGCCGAATCTCCAGAACGCCAGGATCAGGATCGACGGCCTCGTCCGCAAGGTCCGGGTCTGCACCTCCTGCATCAAGGCCGGCAAGATCCAGAAGGCCTAGATCGCTCGATCATCCGACTGTGGGCGGCTTCGGTCGCCCTCGTCTTTTTATGCTGATGGATCGGAAACGGTCGGCCGGGCTATGGGCAGGGCGAGGATTCGGGCTGCGACGGGACGGGGTCCGAAAGCTTCTCGGGCGTCTTGAACCGGGCCTGGTTGGTGGACTGGGCCAGGTTGTACTCCCTGGCGAGCCTCGTATGGCCGAATCCCATGTTGATGAAGTCCCACTCGAACGTCGCGCCGGGTTGCAGCGGCTCGAAAACCCAGTTCATGTCGATGCCCGCCTTCTGGAAGGCCTGAGGCCAGCCGTCGCCGTCGAGGCGATTGAGAAGCGCCTCGCCGACCCGGTGGTCGCCGCGGGAAAGAAGGGCCTGGATGTGCGCCTCCCTCGCCCCGAGGAAGCGGACCTCGACACTGGGGATCGCCCTTATGTCTTTCGTGATCTCGTCGCGCCACTTTCTCAGATCATTCACGCTTGCGAGCGGGGACCACTGGAACGCCGTCCAGGGCTTGGGGATGAACGGGTTGATGCTGACGGATATCGGCAGCTTGGTGCAGGCACGGACCTGGGCGACCAGGCTGGAAATCTCCGCCCTGTCCTCGTCGGTTTCGAACGGGAAGCCGTAGATGAAGTACATCCGTATCCTCGAAACCGAATCGGAGGCGGAAGCGACCGTGTTCAGTATGGCCTCGTTCCTCAGGCTCTTGCCTATCACCTTCCGGAGGCCGTCCGCACCCGTTTCGGGCGCGATGGTGAGAGTGGTGCCCGAAAACTTGCCCTCTCCGAGCTGCGACGGATGCTCTGCCCGCTGGGATCCGATGCTTACCTCGTGCCCCGCGGCCCTGGCGAGATCGATGATCTCGCGGAAGGACGGGTGGGAGTCCGGGGAGCAGGCCACGAACCCGATCCTCGCGTTTTCGGGGAACGAGCGCAGTATCTGGGTCAGATCCTCCATCCTGCATTCCCGGTAGGGGAGATAGGCGTACCCGGGAAGACAGAATCTGCAGTTGAACGGACATCCGCGGGCGATCTCGAACATCACCATCTCGCCGAAGACTCCGGACGGCGTCGTGATCACGGAACGCGCGCCGAGGCTCTCGACGCTGGCCCACTGGCGCATTATCGAGGCCTTGGGGGACTTGGACGAGTGTATGGATGGGACGTAGATGCCCGGTAGCGTGGCGAGCTGCTTCAAAAGGCGCTTCTTGCCGACGCCCTGGGAACCCATGCTCTTGATCGTGTCGAGCAGAGGGCCGAGCGTCGGTTCGGATTCCCCGATGACGATGGCATCGATGAACTGGGCCAGCGGCATCGGGTTGGAGGTGACGCAGAGGCCGCCCGCGATCACCAGCGGCCAGTCGTCGGTTCTGTCGGCCGCCCTGGGTTCGATGCCGGAGAGGCGCATCATATTCAGGGCATTCACGTAGTCGTATTCGTTCGAGATACTGAAGGCGAGAAGGTCGCAGTTCCGGAGAGGCCTTCCGCCGTCGAGCGTCACGACGGGCTTGCCGGCCTTCCTGCGCCAGGCCAGCTCGTCGGCTTCGGGCATGAAAGCCCTCTCGCACACGGTGTCGGGCCATTCCGCCATCTGGTTGAAGACCCTCTGGAACCCGAGGGAGGACATCCCTACCGCATAGGAGTTCGGATAGGCGAGCACCGTCTCGAAGATACCCCTCGAGGCGGTTTTATAGATATGCCTCTCGCTGGAGAGGATCCCGACCCTGCGCTCCTCGTACTTCTGGGCGGCGGTTTTGCGCTTCAGTAATACCCTCCGGGTTTTATTCCGCCCGGGAATATAAGCCGAGGCAGCATTCCGGACAAAAGAAGTTCGTTTATCCGCCGTTTACCTCAGTCAATCGTCCTTTTGATGAATGCCGGCAGCTTCGTATCGCTCTTCACCAGTTCGGAGCCGTTCGTCTGGGGGCGGAACGGCACGCTCATGACCGGGCTCTTCTCCTTGACCGGAGGGGTAAACGAGATCGACGGCGTGCGTTCGACCGTCTTCAACACCATCTCCTCCGGCTCCATCTCGACGGGGCTGCCGAATCCAGTGGCCACCACCGTGATCCTGAGTTCATCCCCAAGCTGCTCGTTCAGGCTCGTCCCCATGAAGACGTTCGCCTGCGGACCGGCGGCACGGGTGATGATCTCCATCGCCTCCTCGAACTCCTTGAACCTGAACGTCGAGGCGGAAGTCTGGATGTTCACCAGCAGAGCCTTGGCGCCCTCGATGGAGATCCCGTCCAGGAGAGGCCCCGAGATGGCGTCGCGGGCTGCCTCCGACGCACGGCTGGAACCCGTGGCCTTGCCGGTTCCGATCATCGCTCCGCCGCCCTGGGTGATGACGGTCTTCACGTCCTGGAAGTCACGGTTGATTATGCCCGGCGTGGTGATCAGGCTGCTGATCCCCTCCACGGCGTTCAGTAGGACGCTGTTCGACATGTCCAGCATGTCCTCGAAGCCGGAGTCGTCATCGGCGAGCGTCCTCAGGCGCTCGTTGGGGATGACGATGAGCGTATCGACCACCTTGCGCAGCGCGGCGATCCCGTGTTCGGCCTGATCCAGCCTTATCGAGCCCTCGAACTCGAACGGCCTCGTGACCACTCCGACGGTTATCGCGCCGGAGTCGGCCGCCGCCTTTGCCACTATCGGCGTGGCGCCGGTCCCGGTGCCTCCGCCCATCCCGGCTGCGATGAAGACCATATGGCACCCCGAGAGATTCTCCTCGATCTCCTTCAGGCTCTCCTCCGCCGCCTGCTCTCCGATCTCCACGTTGCCGCCGGCCCCCAGCCCCCTGGTGGCCCTTGGTCCGATCTGGATCTTGGTTTCAGCCAGGTTGGTGTTGAGCGACTGCATGTCGGTGTTTACCGCGACGAACTCCACGCCGGTGAGGTTGGCCTTGATCATCCGGTTCACCGCATTGCAGCCGCATCCTCCGACGCCTACGACCTTGAGCCTGGCCCTCCCGGTCGTCTCCTCACCTACTTCGACGAGCTGTGTGACTACCATCTCCCCTCCTCCCGGCTCATCTGAGCCTGCCCGCGATTCCCGAAATCCATCTGAAAAAGCCTGAAAGTAGTCCTTCACGATCATCTCCCGCCGCCTCACGGCGCTCTCTGCCCGTGATCACCAGGCCCACGGCTGTCGCGAACTCCGGCGACAGGACCAGATCCGTCGACGTCTCGAAACCCGTAGGGACACCGACGTCGGTGGGCATGCCGACGATCCTCCCGGCCAGTTCCACGATTCCACGCAGTCTGCTCGTTCCACCCGTCAGGATCAGCCCGCCGGGCAGATCGACGTAGTCTATCCCCGAACGGGCTATTTCCTGGGCGACCGCCTCGAAGATCTCCTCCGCCCTTTGGCCGACCACCTGCGATACGACCGAGTGAGAGACCGTGAACGTCCCTCTCCCGCCGAGCCTGGCCACCCTGGTGCTCTGGTTCGGGTCGACGAGGTCGCTCGATGCCACCGCCCACTCCGTCTTCAGCTTCTCGGCCTGGTCCCAGGGCACCCTGAGAGCCTGCAGGTCGGAAGTGATGGAGTTGCCGCCCAGCGGAACGACGCCGAGATGAGCGAGGGTTCCGTTCCTGAACACCGCCACGTCGGTGGTTCCGCCGCCGATGTCGGCGAGGACCACGCCCATATCCATCTCGTCGCCGGTCAGCACCGCCGCTCCGCTCGCGAGGGCCGCCGGTACGATCCCCTCGATCGAGAGGCCGGCGGACTCCGCCGCGCTTTCGAAGTTGGACACGGCCAGCCTGTCGGCCATGACGGTGTAGATCCTCGCGCTGATCTGTTCCGCTATGAGCCCGATCGGAGGGCGTCTGATCCTGTCGAATCCGTCCACGCAGTAGTCGCGTTTCACGATGTCGAGCACCCTGGCGCCCTGCGGCAGGCGTACCAGCCTGGCGGCCTCCTCCGCACGAGCGACATCCTCCCCGGTTATCTCGTGAGGACTGTCCGAATCGGGCTTTTCCACGCTTACCGTGCCGATTCCCTCGAAACCGCGGACATGCGATCCGCTGACCGACAGGAACACGCTCCTGATGTCGTCGGTACAGAGCAGCGCAGCCTCCGACACCGCCCTGCGTATCGCCTGGACGGTCTGGGCGACGTCGAGGAGGACGCCCTCGCGCACCGCGCCGTCGATCTGAGCCTGCCCGGCCCCCACGATCCGCACCCCGCCGTCGGACAGCGGCTCGGCGGCGACGCAGGTCACGGAGGAGGTTCCGATGTCCAGTCCGGCCAGGAGGCTGTTCATATCGACACCCCCGCCCGGTTCGAGGGATTCCCCCTCAGGACGAGCTGACCGTCGAAGCGGGTGTCGGCTTCTACCCATCCGTTGCGCATCGCACACCTTCCACCGGAGGAGACGAACGTCTGCATCCGGGAATCGAAATCCGAATAGCCCAGGATTATCCTCATGCCGTCCGTTGCTATGGCCACGGCTCCGGAGGGTTCGACCAGAATCCTGTCCACCGTATCCGGGATGCCGCCCGTCGAGGCCCACTCGGCGAGCCCGGGCAGGACTCTGTGGTAATCCCCTCCCGAAATCTCGACCCTGGGCAGGGTGTCGGATAGAAACGTCGGGGGAAGCGGCTCGCATCGGCCCGTCAGGGCCACCTCGGCCGCGCCGTCGCAGAGGACGAGTACCGGCCGGGAGAGGCTGATCACCACGTCCAGCCTGTCTGGCAAGTCGAACAGGACTTCGGCCGAATCGATGCCCGGGATCGAGGCCAGTTCGGATTCGATCCCGCGCGCGGAGAGGCCCGGGAGGGGGCGACCCAGATATGCGTGGAGAGCGGGGGCGACGGCCGCAGAATCCACGGCCCTGCATCCGTAGACGCCGATCTCCCTCAGATCGAACTCGCCGCTGCCTTCCAGGTATCTGAACACCAGCATGAGCACTGCAGTCGTGACGAGGAGCGCTCCGAACAGCCTGACGAATCCGCTCCGCAAGCCGATCCTCATCGCCGGGCCTCCAGCAGTCCGCGGGCCAGCCGGTCGCAGTCGCCGGCCCCCATGAACACCACGGCATCGCTGCCGCAGGATTCGACGAACGAAAGGACATCCCGGGGATCGAGCGCGACACAGTCGGCTCCCGCCTCCGATGCGCTCCGGACTACAAGCGACGAGTCCACTCCCGCAACCGGAGCCTCCCTGGCGGCATAGACGGGAAGCACGGCGGAGGAATCCGCCAGTGAGACGGCGCGCCCCATCTCGGCGTGCATCGCAGCGGTACGGGAATAGAGATGCGGCTCGAAGACGACGGATATCCTGCCCGGCACGGCCCTCCGGAGAGCCTGGATCGAAGCCTCCATCTCGCGGGGATGATGGGCGTAATCCGAGACGATCAGCGTCCTCCCCGCCGATCCGAGGCGTTCGAGCCTCCGGCGGGTGCCGGGAAACGACGCCATCGACCTTGCGGCCACTCCGGCGGAGACTCCGCACAGACCGAGCAGGGCGTGGGCGGTTGCGGCGTTCCTCAGGTTGGCGAGCCCCGGAAGAGGCACGATCCCCTCGATGCCGTCGATGCCGTACCGCTCTCCCCACCCGTCGGCGCCGAGCGGCAGGCAGTACGAATCCCCGCCGGGCCCCGTGGTGACGATCCTCCTACCGATCCTGTCGGCCCAGGAGCCGAGGGCGCTCTCCTCCACCGGGACCACCACGCCTCCGCCCGGAAGCGTGAGTTCGAGGAAGACCTCGAAGGCAAACCTCAGGGCTTCCGGTGACCCGTAGCATTCCAGATGCTCGAGGTCGAAGCTCGTTACGGCGGAATGGGCGTGCGGAATCCTCAGGAAGGCCCTGTCGTACTCGTCCGCCTCGATCACGGTCAGGCGGCCTCCCGGCCTGAAGCCCCCGGGCCAGCCAGGCACCTCTCCCCCGACCAGCACGGTCGGATCGAGTCCAGCCTCCTGCAGCGCCCATCCCGTCAGGGCCGTGGTCGTGGTCTTGCCGTGGGCGCCGGCCACCGCGAGCACGAGGTGATCCGCCGCCAGCTCGGCCAGCATCTCGCTCCTGCGGAGCACACGCACGGAAGCGGCCCTTGCGGCGGCGATCTCCGGATGGTCCGGAGGAATGGCCGCGCTGTGGACGAGCACGTCCACTCCGTGGACATGCGAAGGATCGTGCCCGGGCAGGCGCCTGATCCCGTCGACGGAGGTCTCCACGGCCGCGCTCCTGTCGCATCCGTCCACGTCGTGGCCCAGGTGGGCCAGCCATCGCGAAAGGCCGTTCATTCCGCTGCCGGAGATTCCCATCAGGTGGTATCTCATGCGCCGCTCCCCCCCGCCGCTCCGATCAGAAGATCGGCCACCACTCCCGCCGGATCGCCCGGGAAGAGCCCGCCGATGGCGGAAGACATCCTCCCGATCGCCTCCGGATCGGCCAGCAGCGCTTCGATCCTGCGCCAGAAGCCGCCGGCATCCAGCTCGGACTGGGGTATGACGATCGCCCCTCCTATCGCCTCCGCGGCCCTTGCGTTCGCGGTCTGGTGATCCCTGGAGACGAAGGGCAGAGGGATCAGAACGACCGGCAGCTCGAAGCGGCTGAGTTCGGCGAGCGTCATGGCTCCGGCTCTCGCTACGGCAAGAGTGGCGCAGGAGTAGAGAACGGACGGGTCGTCCACGAAGGGTTTCACGACTATGCCGCGCCTTCCGGCGAGTTCCCCGGACACCCTCTCCATGTCGCGTTCTCCGCACTGGAGGACTATCTGAACGCCTTCCGGAGCCGTTGCGGCCAAGTCGTTCACCGTGCGAGCCCCCTGGCTCCCTCCGAGGAAAAGCAGAACCGGCCGGGCCGGATCGAGGCCCATCTCCGTGACAGCCTCGGACCTGAGCATCCGGGTGAGGCCGGCGCGGACGGGATTGCCCGTAACGAGCGTGCGGCCTGCCGGAAAGAACCCTGCAGCCTGTGGAAATCCCAGAAGAATCCTGGAGGCGAACCGGGCGGAGAATCTGTTCGCGCGCCCCGGTATTGCATTGCTCTCGTGCAGCAGCACCGGTATCCCCAGCGAGCGCCCGGCGGCGGCGCAGAACACCGAGGAATAGCCGCCGGTGCAGAGGATGGCTTCGGGACCGACGCCGGAGACGAGGGCGCGTGCGACCCTCCATGCGCGCGGGGCTCCAAGGGCGAAGCGGACGATTCCACGCACCCCTCCGTCTATCCTGGGAGGGTCGAGGAAGTGGACCATCTCGCCGAAGCGGGCGTACATCCGCCTGTCCACCGGCCTCGGGGTCGCCGCGAAGTGTACGGTCACGGAGTCGCCCAGCTTCGAGCCGAGAGCCTCCGCGACCGCGATAGCCGGAGAGATGTGCCCTCCGGTTCCCCCTCCCGCTATCAGGAAGACGCTCACCGCCTCTCCTCCGCGGAGATTCTGGCCGNNGGGAGGAGGCGGGTGACTACCGCTATGTGTATGAAGCTGCCGAGAGCTATCGAGGCGGTAAGCCCTCCCGCCAGGACCGAGCCGAAGAAGCCGTCCGCCCTCTCCGCGATCCGGAAGCCGGTCCAGAGGAGTACGCAGAAGGCCGCAAGGACCAGGCTGGTGCCCAGGAGGCCGGTTTCCTCGCCGATCACGGCAAGGATGAAATCGGAGAACACCTCCGGCAGGAAGCCTCTCTGCTGGCGGCCGTGGCCGAGCCCCCTTCCCAGGAGGCCTCCACTGCCTAGGGCGATGCAGGACTGCTGAGTCTGGAAATTGTTGTCCGTCATCCCGGCCTCGGGATTGATCCAGCTCTGGATCCTCTCGATCCTGTAGCTCTCCATCATGAGCGCCCCCGCCCCGAGAACCGCGATGGCGGCGAAGAGGATCAGGATGTGGCTGAACCGGGCCTCGGCCAGATAGAGCATCCCCGACATCACCGCGAGCATGTAGAAGCTGCCGGCATAGTCGGGCTGTG
Source organism: Candidatus Fermentibacter danicus (assembly GCA_001618605.1). Classification (GTDB taxonomy): domain Bacteria; phylum Fermentibacterota; class Fermentibacteria; order Fermentibacterales; family Fermentibacteraceae; genus Fermentibacter; species Fermentibacter danicus. Next base: position 2,748 of record LKHC01000093.1, on the reverse strand, counting down.
CGATCGTGAAGGCCGCAGGCACCAGGGCCAGGGCGACTATCGCGACGAACCCCCTGGGCTCGCGCGCGGAGATATGCCCGCGCGAAATCAGCGTGGCCACGAGCAGAATGTATGAAAACCTCGCGAACTCGGACGGCATGAACCTGACGCCGCTTATCACCAGCCAGCGGCTCGAACCGTTGACCACGGGGGCGATGGACGATCCACCCAGAACGGTGGGCAGCAGGGCGAGGATCGAGAGGGCGTAAAGCAGCCATGCCATAGCCTTCCAGGCTCTCGGGCCCGCGATATAGACGATGATTCCCGCCACTGTTCCCACGAGAATCCTGAGAAGATGGCCGACGACGTAGTGGTAGCTGTTCCCGAAGACCCGCATCGAGGCGAAGGAGCTGGCCGAATAGACGGCGAGCACACCGAAGACGACCAGCACGAGAGCCGTCGAGAGGAGGATCCTGCCGTCCCTGCCGAGGGGGGTTATGGTCACTTCAGCGCCTCCACCAGGGCGCGGAAGTGCTCTCCACGCCTCTCGAAGTTCTCGTACTGGTCGAAGCTGGCGCATGCTGGCGAAAGGAGCACGACGTCGCCCTGCCCCGCGATGGACCTGGCAATGGATACCGCGCCGTTCATGTCGCCCGCCCTGTGCATGGGCGCAGCGCCGTCCCAGGCGAGAGCAAGCTCCTCCGTCGCGTCTCCTATCAGGATGATTTCCCTGACCCTGCGGGACACCAGATCGTGGAGAACGGCGTAGGGCGTTTTCTTGGAAAGGCCCCCGGCTATCAGGATGACGGGCTTGTCGAAGCTCTCCAGGGCGACCTTGAGCGAGTCCTGATTGGTGGATTTCGAATCGTTCACCCAGGTCACCCCGTCCAGGACACGAACGGTCTCGATCCTGTGGGGAACGCCTCCGAAGTTCGAGAGTCCGCCTTCCAGAGCCCCTGCGCCGACGCCCGCCTTCCCGGCGAGGCAGATCACCGCAAGAGCGTTCTCCAGATTGTGCCTTCCCCGCAGGGAGAGGGCGGACGAGTTCATCAGGGGCGTTCTGACCCCCTCGTTCGCGATCGTGATCGTGCCTTCGAGGCAGTCGGCCCCGTTCCGCACCTCCCTCTTCAGGCTGAAGAGAGACTCGAGGCCGGCGGTACGGCCCAGCAGGGGCAGGGATTCGGGATCGTCGGAGTTGAGTACGACCAGATCCTCCGAGTGCTGGTTCGCGAATATCCTGGCCTTGGCGTTTCTGTAACCCTCCATGTCGCCGTGGCGCTGGAGGTGATCCGGGGTGAGGTTNNTGCCCCAGCCATTCGGTAGTGGTCGTCTTCCCGTTCGAGCCGGTCACCGCGAGGATCGGCGCATGGGCGAACCGGAACGCCAGCTCGATCTCGCCGGTGACGGGAATCCCCGCCTCGACCGCCGCCTGTGGAAGAGGCGACGAAAGGGGGATGCCGGGGCTCAGAACAAGGCCTTCCAGCCCGTCGATCATGTCCGCGACGGGCTTTCCGAGGCTTACCTCCGAACACCACTCGCAGGGAGGGACGGCCGGGTTGTCGTCGAAGCCCTTGACCGAGAAGCCGTTGGTCGCCAGCAGCCTGGCCGCGGCCCGTCCGCTCCGGCCCAGACCGGCCACCCCGATCTTCCTGCCCCCTCCTCTTGTCCAGTAATCGTGCATCCCGCTACCTGATCTTCAGCGTGGAGAGCCCGATGAGGCCCAGCAGGGCCGCCACTATCCAGAACCTCACTACGACCTTCGTTTCGGCCCACCCCAGCAGCTCGAAGTGATGGTGGAGGGGTGCCATCCTGAAGATCCTCCTGCCGGTGCGCTTGAAGTGCCCGACCTGAAGGGTCACGCTCAGCACCTCCGCCACGAAGACGCCGCCGACTATCAGGAGCAGAAATTCGCAGTGGGTCACGATCGCCATCGACCCGATCGCCCCACCGAGCGCCAGAGAGCCGGTGTCGCCCATGAAGACCGACGCCGGAGCCGAATTGAACCAGAGGAAGCCCAGGCACGCCCCCGCCGCCGCCCCCGCGAAGACGGCCACCTCGCCCGCACCGTTCAGGAACGGGAACTGCAGGTATTCGGCGTAGTTGGAGTTGCCGAGCAGATAAGCCATGATGCCGAAGGCCAGGATCGACAGGAGGCTCACCCCTGTGGCGAGACCGTCGAGACCGTCCGTCAGGTTCACCGAATTGGCCGTGCCGGCCATGACCAGGGCCACGAACGGGATATAGAGCAGCCCGAAGTCGAACCGGAGTTCCTTGAAGAAGGGGACGATGGTCTCGGTGGGCAGGATGGAGAAGCTGCCCGTGGAGAGATCGATGGTGCGGATGCCGGGCAGGATGCTCGACTGACCTTCGCCGACCACCGGGAACAGGTAGAGCCAGAGCCCGATTCCGAGGCCCAGCGTGAACTGGCCGATCAGCTTGTACCGCCCGATCAGGCCGTTGGGGTAGTTTTTGACGACCTTGAGGTAGTCGTCGAGCAGGCCGATGAGGCCCATCCAGATGGTCGAGATGAGCACGATAATGAGATACCTGTTGTCCAGCCTCCCCCACAGGAGCACAGGCACCAGCACGGACAGGAGGATCAGCAGCCCGCCCATGGTCGGGGTGCCCTCCTTCTTCAGATGGGTCTGCGGACCGTCCGTCCGCACGTGCTGGCCGATCTGCCTCTTCCGGAGCGCCCGGATGACCACGGGCCCCATCAGGAAGGCGATCACGAGAGCCGTCACCGTGGCGTAGGCGGCCCGGAACGAT
>LKHC01000092.1 GCA_001618605.1 Candidatus Fermentibacter danicus | reverse complement strand
GCCCGTATCCGCGCCAAAACGGCGCGGTTCTTTACCTGAGGGTTTCCGGAAGCTAGTTTCATACGACTGGAAAACCTCTGGAGGCGTTATGGCGAAGATTGCGGTGATAGGCCTGGGCTACTGGGGGCCCAATCTCGCCCGGAACCTGTTTACCAACAGGAGATGTACCGGGCTCGTCCTCTGTGACAGGGACGAATCCAGGCTCGCCATGCAGGCGGAAAGGTATCCGGGTGCGGAGAAGTGCAGCGACTTCGACAAGGTCGTCGCCGATCCCACGATCGACGGGGTCGTCATCGCAACCGACGCGATGTCGCACTATCCTCTCGCCCGCAGGGTCCTCGAATCGGGAAAGCACGTTTTCGTCGAGAAGCCTTTCGCATCCAGCGAGGCCGAGGCAAGGCACCTCGTCGAACTCGGTGAGGAGCGGAAGCTGGTCACGATGGTGGGGCACACCTTCCTCTTCTCGCCCCCGGTCATCAAGACGAGGGAGGTGATACAGTCCGGCGAGCTCGGCGAGATCTACTTCATCACCGCCCTGAGGGTGAACCTCGGAATCCACCAGAAGGACATCTCCGTCGTCTGGGACCTCGCCCCGCACGATTTCTCGATGCTCTTCTACTGGCTCGGAGAGGAGCCCGACAGGATCGAGTCGTTCGGCAACGACTACGTCCTCTCCGGGATCCCGGATGTGGCCTTCATCAATCTCCATTTCCCGAGCGACGTGATTGCCAACGTCCAGCTTTCCTGGCTCTCTCCGTCCAAGCTGCGCAGGACGGTGGTGGTCGGCAGCCGCAGGATGCTGGTCTACGACGACACCGAGCCCGACGAGAAGATCAAGATCTACGACAAGCGGGTGGACCTGATCGAGCCCGCCTCCTTCGGAGAGTACCAGCTCACGTACAGATCGGGCGACATCGTCTCGCCCAAGGTCGGTACGACGGAACCGCTCGCCGCCGAGATGGACGAGTTCCTGCGCTGCATCTCGACCGGCGAGGTGCCGGTTTCCAGCGGCAGGAACGGGCTTACCGTAGTCAGGGCTCTGGAGGCCGCGGACAGGTCTCTCCAGGAAAGCATGCGGAAGTGAGTTCCACAGGGCCCGGGATCCTCCTCCGTGCGACGGATCTCCTCCCCCTTTCCTCCTCGGTCTCGGACAGCTCGATTGCCGTCATGGGAGGCTCCGTGCTCGCCCTCTTGTGCGACGACGCCGCCTTCCCTTCCAGGCTTGCCGGGATGCTGGCGGGAGCGGAGAAGCCGTGGGGAGGCAGGATCACGGCGGGCAGACGCGGAATCCCCGTGACGGACAGGGCCGCGAGGAAGCTGATCGGATTTGTGAAGCCCCCTCCCGCTGGTCCGGGGGACATGACGCCCTCGGGCGTGCTCACTCTGGCCGCTTCCGCGGCCCGGGTGATGCCCGCGAGAACTTCCCGGGCGGTGAGGGAGATGATCGACTGGTGCGGTCTCGGCTCCTCTGCGGGCACCAGGCTCGACGGACTCGACCCCGGCAGCGCCTTCGCGACCGCCTTCGCATCGGCCCTCATGCACAACCCTTCCGTCCTGATCGTGGAGCCTTTGGTGCCTGAAGCCTTCTTCCCGCATCTGGAAGCGATCAAGAATGCCGGGAAGGCCATAGTGCTCACCGGGAGAGGTCTGGACGGGATTCCGCCCTGTACGGACAGAGTCGCGCTCTGTACGCCGACCGACATCGCGAGGACGATAGTCAGGACCGAACTCGTGGAGATGACGGCCGGAGCCTGCGAGATAAGGGTCTCCTTCTGCCCCGCCATCCCCAGGAGGCTCATCGAGGAGATGCCGGGCATGGAGATTCTCAGGGGCACCGATTCCGGGTTCAGCCTCAGGCACAGGACTCCCCTCTCTGCGGTTTCGTGGCTTCTCTCGCTTGCCAGGGCCAATTCCAGAACGATCGTGGATCTCGAGATAAAACCTCCGTGCGTGGCCGATCTGATCGCCATGACGGAACCCGGCAGCGTCCTCACCCTCTTCGATTACGGCGGAGAAGAGTGATACCGGCCTTGTTCGTATGGCGCGCCATGCTCCGCAGGTCGGCCGGATCGTTGGCTTCCTGGATCGTCCTGGCGGCCTTTCCGCTCCTCATGGGAATCCATCACGCCGGAACCGTAGGATTCATTCGTGCGGCGGCGGCAGCCCTGCCGGCCGCCTCTGCCGCCTTCGCCTGCCTGGGGTGGAGGTCGTCGCAGGAGCGCGAGGGCCTTGCCAGGATTCTGAACTGGACATGTTTCGGCCGCACCGGAATGACCGTTTCGTCGATCCTTCTGGGCGTGCTGCTGGGCAGCCTGACAGGATACGTCTGTCTGTCGACAGCGGGATCTGTCGGTGGCGGCCCGATCCCCTGGCAGAGCTGGGCCATGCCCGCGCTTGTATCCATTCAGGTATCCTGCGTTTCCGACAGTCTGGGCAGGAGGTCCGCCGGCCCGCCCGCCGCAGTCCTTACACTCCTGGCAGGGCTGTCGGTCATGCCCGATCCCGGAACGTTCGGTGCGCTGCTGGCTTCGCCGGGTCACCTCGCGAGGCTTCTGGGAGCGGGCGGAGTCTCGATCCATCCCGACTCCTATCTCGCGGCATCGGTCATACTGTCGGCCGCCGCAGTCTACGCCTCGATCCACTTCCGTGACAGAGTCGAGAGGAATGGATAGGACGAGATGCTGCACAGGCTGATGGAGGCATCCGACTACTCCGCCCTGCGCGATCTGTGGTCCCGTTTCCCCGGGAATGCGCTGACGGGGGCCGATTCGCGCGAAGGTTTCGAGCGGTTCCTGGAGGCGAACGGACGCTTCTGCTTCGTGGCCGTCGATTCCGGGGCCATCGCCGGCTCGGTGATGGCGGGCAGCGACACGAGGCGGGGCTACGTCTATCACCTGGCGGTAGCGGAGGAATACCGGCGCTCCGGGACCGGCCGGACGCTCATGACGCTCGTGGAGGATGCCCTCCGCGATGCGGGGATCGAGAAGCTCCATCTCTTCATCTTCCGGGACAACCCCGCCGTTGCGTTCTACTCGAAACTGGGCTGGCAGGTCCGGGAGGACATACACGTGATGAGCAAGATCCTCGGGGATGCGCCGGTTTCCGATGCGCACGGAGCGACCTCGCGCGAACCGGGCCGGCCCGGAGGTGACGGAGGGGGTCCGATCTGCGGATATTTGAAGCAACCGGGCATTCCCGGATCTGAACCGGAGGGAGGTGAGGAATAGATGGCTGGAGATGGCACGGATGGATGTCCCTGCACCGTAAGCTGCGTAAACCACGGAGACTGCACCGCATGCAGACAGGCGCACGCCGGATCCGGAACGAAGACGGCCTGCGAGAAGCTGGGGCTTCCCAGCGTGGCGGAACGCAACTCGAGGGCGGTGGCGGACTCGATCAGGCTGCTCGATTTCTCGCCCTGCGCGGGTTGAGCGGGCAAGCTGCCCCCGGACAGGCTGTCCGGGCTGCTGTCGGGTGTTCCGAGGTTCGATTCGCCTGATCTGATCGTGGGCATGGAGACGATGGACGACGCCGGGGTCTTCAGGATCTCTGACGACACCGCGCTGGTCCAGACCGTCGACTTCTTCTCCCCCGCGGTCAACGATGCGCGGTCGACCGGCAGGATTGTCGCAGCCAACTGCCTGTCGGACATCTGGGCGATGGGGGCCAGGCCCCTGACGGCCATGAACATTCTGGGCTTCCCCGCCTCGAAGATTCCGTGCGAGGTTGCGGGCGAGATCCTTGCCGGCGCCGGTGACAAGCTGGTCGAGGCCGGCGTCGTCCTCGTCGGCGGGCATACAGTGGAACAGAACGAGGTGATGTTCGGCATGAGCATCACCGGCGTCGTCCACCCTTCAAGAGCTCTTAGAAACAGCCTCGCGAGGGCGGGGGACCTCCTTGTGCTCACGAAGCCTCTCGGTACTGGAATACTCTGCACATCCCTCAAGGAGGGGCTTGTGGACGAGGATGCGCTCCGGGAAGCCGTCAGGCAGATGGAGAGGCTCAACATGTACGCGTCCGGGATTCTGGCGGGGTTCGACGTCAGCGCCATGACCGACGTCACCGGATTCGGCCTGGCCGGACACGCCGTGGCGATAGCCCGGGCATCGGGCGTCACGCTGGAAATCGATGCGAAGTCGGTTCCCGTCCTGGATGGGGCGCTGGAGCTGGCCTGCAATTACCTTCCGGGCGGAACGGGCAGGAACTGGGAGTACGACTCGGAGCACGTCGGAATCGCCGGCGGCATGGACGAGTCGCTCGTTGCGGTGATGCTCGATTCGCAGACCTCTGGCGGGCTGCTGGCGGCGATCGCGCCTGACCAGGCCGGGGAAGCCGTCCGGATGCTCAGGGAAGGCGGCGATTCCTGCGCCGCCATCGTCGGCCGCGTCCTCCCCCGTCCGGTGTCAGAGGAAAAAACGTCAAATACGCAAAAATCGGTAATAATTGTCCCTTGATAATGCAGCTTGAGTCCAGCCTCGACTTCATCGCATAGCGGCATTTCGTACTTTTCAGGATATAGACGGAACACAGCACTGCATGAGGGTACGCAGAACAAGCGGAAATCCTGCGTATTTGACGTTTTTTCCTCTGACACCGGACTAAGGAGGGGGTGGTGCCGAGGGGCGGAATCGGACCGCCGACGCACGGATTTTCAGTCCGTTGCTCTACCAACTGAGCTACCTCGGCACCGGGACGAGGCTGCAATCTACAAAACACGAGCCGATGCGGTCAACCCGCACGCCGCCGATGGGCCGAACCCGAACCCGCGCCCGGTTCCCGAAGAACACCGATGACGGCCTGACATCCGGGCACGGCGGAACTCCGCCGGGGATCTCCACGGAATGATTTCCTGCGGGAAGGCAGCGGCCGTGCGGGTGGAGCGCCGGTGAAGGTTACCGGGGGGCTGCAGCCGACGGAGAGAGTTCCCGGAGGAGGTCCTCCCGGGTCAGTTCGCGTCTGATTCCGAACCGGGTCAGGGCGAAGTCGTACCTGACCGGGTCGTCCGGCCTGATCCGCCTGAAGCCCTCCGTAATCTCGTCCACAGTCCTCGCATCCGCCTGCCTGCGCGTCGTCATCCCCAGGAGCAGCCCCGCCCTGTGCATGTGCACGTCCAGAGGAACCAGCAGGTCGGCCGGCCGGAGGGCGTCCCAGCCTCCAGGATCGACACCGTCGCTTCTGACCATCCATCGGAACATCAGGTGCAGCCGCTTGCAGGCGCTACCCAGGCTGGGATGGGGCAGCATGCTGGATCTTTCGAGACCGGCTTCTCGGTGTATGGCTTCGATCAGCAGAATGCCCGCCTCCCTCGAACTGCGCGCGCCCCTGAAGGTCTCCTGCAGGGAACCGCCGCCGCTCCTCTGCACGGATGCCGCCGCGAAGAGGATCGCCGCCATCTCCTCCCCCGGAGTGAAGCGATGCCTGAAGAGGCAGGCCCCGGCAGCCTCCCGGTGGGACCGGCACTCCCGCAGAAATGCGGCCGGCTCCGGACCAAGAGCCGTCAGCAGCCTCGACACGCTTCTGATTATCTGCTCCACCCGGCCGTAGGCCAGGGACGAGGCCGCCAGGGCGGCTATCTCGCGGTCGGCGGGATCGGGATAGGAATAGAGGAACTGAAGCGGATCGGGCTCCACGAACTCTCTCCTGTTGAAGCGTTCGTAGAGCCCGTCCAGCGATTTTGCAAGAGAGGCCGGAACCGACGCGGCGGGGTCAGGCAAGCTCGAGATCCACCTTCTTCGCTATTACGCCGGGGATGACGTTGAGCTTGCGCTCCATCTCGACCTTCTTCTCCTCTTCGCCCACTATCTCGAGGATTATCAGCCCGGTCTCCGTGCAGTTGTCGAGGATTCCATCATGGATGCCGAGCCTCGTCTTGATCATGCAACCCCACCCGGTGAGGATCTGCTGCACCTTGGAAGCCGATTCCTTTCGGCTGGCGACCATGATCAGCATTACCGTCCTCTTCATGGCCTACTCCTTCTCGAAATCCGTCTTGCCGGCGCCGCACACGGGGCAGACCCAGTCGTCGGGGATGTCGGCAAAGGCCGTTCCGGCGGGGATGCCGCCATCGGGGTCTCCGATCTCGGGGTCGTAGACCCAGCCACACACGACGCACACGTACTTGTCCATGCCCTCGACTCCCTTCATGAATGGATTCTCATCCGGCGCGTCGAAGCCGGGCGCCACCCTGTCGATGGCGGACAGGAAGGCCTCCTTCACGGCCGACAGCTCCTCCCTCCCGGGCGAGACCATCAGCTCGATCCGGATCCACCCCGGCTCCCTGCCCTTTGACTTCCTGCAGAATTCGAACTCTTCGAGGAAGATCGGAGCATCCAGCTCGTGGCATGCGATGTCCATCATGAGCGTTTCGCCGACCGCCTCGCACTCGGCGATGAGTTTCCCGTCGTAGAAAAAGCGCAGATCCTCGGTGAAGGTCAGTCCGTCGATCACGGGGAACTGCCCCAGGACCATCCGGAGTATGCTGTTCATGTCCTTCCGTTTTCCCCGGGGCGGGCGGAGCCGGAAGCTCCGCNNGCCGCCCGCGGATCGGAATCAGTCTAGTGCAACAGCCCCAGCCAGTCGGACAGCAGGAACTGCACCCGGCCGATCAGAAGGCTGATGCGGCCCATCACCGTGAACCCGAACGTGGCGCCGAACCCGATCATGATGATCCAGATGCCCACCTTCGACCCGAAGCCGAAGAAAGGCCCCTTGTGGGGCTTCGAGAAGAAGAAGTAGATGAGCCCGGCCAGAGTTCCCAGCACTATCACGACGGCGCCCAGCGTGTTGTACCAGGGGGCGCCTGGAGTGTAGAGCGGAATCAGGGTGGCCTGGATCTGCCTCAGTATGTAGGCCTGCATGTCGTAGGGGAACGCCATGCCCATGCCCATTCCCAGCAGGAATGCCATGGGGTACCGGGACAGCCAGGCTATCCTGGGGAAGAATCTGGTGACATACAGAAGCCCCAGCATGGCCGGGACTATCAGGACCAGGCTCTCGCCGTGCAGGAAGACCGGCTCGACGAGCCTGGGATAGAGCACCCGCTGGTAGGTGATGACGATGGTATAGCCGAGCGACGAGCCCACCACGACATGCTCGGCGAACCTGTACAGGGGGTTCTCCTTGTACAGGAAGGAGAACACGGCCAGCGTCAAGATGGCCGCGACCCATAGTCCTATGGTCTCGTACATCTGCGCTACCTCCCGCTCTTCAGGGCTGTCTTCTTGTGGAAGCCACCCGCGAAGTATGCGATGTTGCCGAGTATCACGAACAGGATGATCAGGATGTGGGCCAGGGACTGCACGTCCATGCCCCTGTAGGCCTTGCCCGTCGTTTCGGTATGCCCGCCCTCGTGCTCGAGAACCTCGTACTCCGCTGCGCCGCGGAGGCCGCCCATCATGCCCACTATCTGGCCGGACTGGATGTAGGGGTAGTAGTCCGTGGCCATCACGGCGGTGACTCCGAACGCAACCGGCAGCCCGACACGGGAGGTGCCGTAGACAACCCAGTACATGCAGGCGGTGGAGCCTGCGAGCGTAACCGCCAGGTCGATCTCACGCAGATTCTTGTGGGCCCGCAGCATGGGCATCTCGCGCAGATTGTTTCCGTATGCATCTGTCGGGTACTGAGTTGCGATCGACGTACCCATCCCGAGAACGACAAGACCGAAGTAGGGCAGGTAGCCGAGAAGAGCGAAATCGACGCCCTCGAACACCCAGCCCCTCGCCCCCTCGGGTAGCGAGTTGCCCGCGGCCTTCCAGGCCGATTCCAGACTGTCGCGCCCGACGTACCCCGCCGCCCTGAAGGGCTCCCACTCCGCCCACGGGACATAGACGAAGTTTCCGGGTATGCGGGTGTCGAAAACGCTCGCCGCTCCCTGCTCGGCAAGACCCTGACCGAGGGGGGAGACGGCGGTGATGAAGACTGGGACGTGTCTGTCCAACGCATGCCTGAGCACGGCAACGCCCATCGGCTGATTCTCGGCCTCGGTGCCCGGATCGAAGTCCCAGCCGATGAAGATCGCATTATCCGGCCCCAGGCTGTCGACGAGGTTGTAGATGCTGCGGACCTCATCGCTCGGGACGACGGGAAGGCCCATGCGGATGAAGAACGGGACTATCACGACGACCGCTATGAGCAGGTAGAGCCATCGCCTGTCGATATTCAGGAACTTTTCCCAGTTGATCATGGCGCTCACCTACTCTCCCGCCCCGCCGAGCCAGCCGCGCTCGACGCCGAAGATGATCTTGAGGCATGTCGCGAGCATGCCGAATCCCACGCCCAGCTCGATGGCCCGCTTGGCCGCGAGATTGGGGAACCTCAGGATCCAGAGGCCCGTGTCGGGCAGCCAGCGGCCGAACAGATCTCCGATGGGGACCTGGGCGAGCATCACGATGATCGCAGTCACCAGCAGGATCGTCGCAAGCGCGCTCTTGGCCCTGAAGGCCCGGAAGGCGGCGCTGGCGATGTAGAAGGCCAGCATGCTGAACATCGTGGCCTGTATGGGGATCTGCACCCTTGAGTACATGAAGTCGAAGACACTCGGCTTTCCGGTGCCGCCGCCGATCGATGCCGGCAGGAAGAAGGCGAACACCGGTATCAGGTAGAGGGGGATTAGTACGGCGTAGCTGTATGGCCAGTTAGGGGCTTTGGCCCTGATCTTATGGATGTGGACCCTGGTGAGACTCCCCACGCCCAGAACGAGCGCGAAGGAACCGACCAGGGGGGCCCATTCGGTGTAGTAGTTGAAGACGTCCTGGGACACCTGATGAGGTATGAAGTACTGGATCATCATGATGATGCCGCCGATCATGGCGATCATCATCGGAACAGTCCTCTTCATGGCTGCACCTCCCTCCGCCCTACTCGAGGCTCGTTACGTCGACGAGCCCCTGGAGCTTCAGGAGCAGGGACTTCGACGGGTCAGTCGCTCCGCCCGTGAAGATGTCGACTAAGGAAAGGATTATCCCTACCGTGACAAGTGTCATCACTATGCCCTTGCAGGCATCCTGGCCCTTCACGCTGCCGACCTGCTTGGGCTCGCGGCCCAGGTACGCGCTCGCTGCATACAGCTCCTCGCCGATCAGCGTGTAGTCGCAGGTCGTGATGAAGAACGGAAGCTGGGTGATCGCGTCGGTACCGGCGATCTGGATGGCGCCGGAGAGCGAGCCGGTCTCGGCCAGCAGCAGCGATTCGGCCCAGAACATGCCGAGGTAGAAGTTGGTGGCGGGCTTCTCACGCGTCATCAGTCCGTTCACGGCCGCGACATAGGCGAACTGGCTGTCGGTGACGAAGAACACCGAGTTGGCCTCGTAGGAGTCGGGCCTGCCGGCCTCCATGTAGGCCTGCTTCACGGACTCCTCGGCTACGGTGTATACGATCGGGTCGCGGTTGGGCACCCTGAGAGGCGTCTGGTACTCCGCGACCTTCTTGGCTACTCTGTTGAGGATGGTGAGACTGGCTATCGTCGCGACGTCCTCGATACCCGACAGGCCGGGGACGTACAGGATCGGCTTGCCCATCTCCGTAGCGCGGCCTATGGCCTCGTCGATGGCATCTATGCCGGGGATCGGCCTGAGGTAGAGTTCGTGACACATCTGAGCCCTCTTGAAGTAGTAGAAGATGAGGCTGATGAAGATGATGCAGCCGATGAGCACCTTGAGCTTCTCGGTGTGGAACCACTCGCCCCTGCCCACGACCTGGGCGACCGTGACCTCGCCCGGAATCTCGCGGCAGTCGGCGGTGACGGCGGCGACCCGGTACTCGTACTGCGTTCCCTGGGTCACCAGGTAGTCCGGATCGTACCCGTCGACGATCTCGGTGTGGTCGCCGGCAGCGACCGTCTTGACTACCGCCCATTCCTCCGTGCCGTCCGTGGCGCCGGGAGTACGCCTGTAGATCCTGTAGACCAGAATCCCCAGTGCCTCGTCCGGACTTGGCTCGAAGGAGACCAGGAGGTGGTCGCCTGCATCGTTGGGGAAGTCGGAAACGGTGACCGCTCCGGGAGGAGCGATCTCGACTGGCGGCACGACCTCCAGTGCCGTGTCCAGGCTGACGGCGGAGCTGTCGGACGGGTTCGACGAATCCACAGCGGGGGCTGTCGCGTCCTGCGGACCGACCTCCTGCGCCTGCGCGATCCCGAACGGCAGCAGCACCATCAGGAGCAGCAGCTCAAGGTGTTTCAGCATAAAACGCCTTTCGGTGGTGTTCCGCATTACTTCTTGAAATGCTCGATCACGATCCTGGAAACTTCCCCGCCGACGCGGGACGTCGCGCCCCCGGTGCCTGCGCCGATGTGCGGGGTGGCTGTCAGATTCTCGCAGGAGACGAGCGAGAGATCCTCGGGTGGTTCCTTCTCGAAGACATCGGTGCCGGCGGCGAAGACCTTCCCGGACTTCAGCGCCTCTGCGAGCGCGGGCTCGTCGATGGTGCCGCCGCGGGCGCAGTTCACGACCACGACACCCTGCTTCATCATGTCGAACTGCTTCTTCGAGATGATGTGCCTGGTCTCGGGAGACATCGGGAGGTGCAGGCTGATGAAGTCGGACTCGCGGCAGAGGGTGTCGAGGTCGACCTTCTTCGCATCCATTCCGCCGGCGTCGTTGACGAAGGGATCGTAGAATATGACCTTCATCTCGAAGGCGAGAGCCCTCTTCGCCACTTCGCGGGCGATCCTTCCGAAGCCCACGAGGCCGAGGGTGGAGTGCCAGAGTTCTATGCCCTTGCTGAAGGCCTTCTTCTCCCACTTGCCTTCCTTGCAGGTGCGGTCGGCACGGGTGAGGAATCTGCAGCAGGCGAGCATATGAGCCATTGTCAGCTCTGCGACGGCTATGGAGCTGGCGGCGGGGGTGTTCATGACCTTCACGCCGAATTCCCTGGCCGCCTCTGCATCTATGTTGTCCAGGCCCACGCCGCCCCTGACCACGAGCTTGAGCGTTCCGGCAGCCTTCTCGAGCACGGGCCGGGTCACCTTCGTGGCGCTGCGGACGATCATGGCGTCGTATCCGGAGACGGTAGCGAGAAGTTCCTCCGGGGTCATGCCCGGCTTCTCGGCCACTTCGTGTCCGGCCGCCTTCATCTCCGCCACGGCGTCGGGGGATATGGGATCACAAACGAGAATCCTTGCCATGTTTCTCCTCCCTTCTTCAGCAGGAAACGTAAAAGGTATATCAAACTATCGACGGGCGGTTCGAAAGTCAACGAGCATGGCGTTCCAGAACCCTGCGGGCCGCGGCGGCCACGCCTTCGGCCGTGAGCCCCAGAACAGCGAAGATCTCCCCGGGCGACCCGCTCTCGCCGAACCTGTCCGCTACGCAGACGGGTTCCACGGGAACCGAACACCGTCTCGCGAGCAGTTCGGCGACGGCGCCGAAGAGCCCCCCGGCTTCCTGGTGATCCATGGCTACGACCACCCTCCCGCATCTGCCTGCGGCTTCGATGACGAGATCCTCCGCCAGGGGCTTGATCGAGTAAGCGTTTATGACCGTGGCCGACACTCCGCCGGCCTCCAGCGCCGTAGCGGCCTCCAGGCACGCGGCCACCATCGCGCCGGCGGCGATCAGAAGAACATCCCCACCCTCCCGGAGAACGTCCGCCCCACCCGCAACCACGCTGCAGTCCTCCGGATAGATTACCGGGACGGGGTTGCGCCCGAAGCGGACATAGACGGGACCTTCGATGGACGCGGCGGCCAGCGCGGCCGCCCTGGTCTGATTCGCATCGGCAGGCACGAGGACCTTCATGTTGGGCAGCACCCTCATGATCGCGACATCCTCGAGCGCCTGATGCGTAGCTCCGTCCGGCCCCGCGCTCAACCCG
>LKHC01000091.1 GCA_001618605.1 Candidatus Fermentibacter danicus | reverse complement strand
GGACCTGCCCCCCAGTTCCAGCATGTCCCCCAGCACGGCGCCCCTCCTTCCGGGGCTGTGCGACAGGGCTTCGAGGCAGGCCTTCATCGACTCCGGGTTCGCGTTGTAACTCTCGTCGACCACCGTCATCCCCCCGGAGACGAAGATCCGCCCCCTCCCGGGAAGACCGGCGAACCCCTCGACAGCCCGGGCGGCCTCGACGGGATCGACTCCCATCCGCATCGCGGCGACGATCGCGAGAGCGGCGTCCTCGAGGAGATGAGAGCCGGTAACGGACAGGACGACTCTCAGGCCCAGCGGTTCGATCCTCGCGCCTGAACCTTCGGACACTAGCCGGAAGTCGCCATCCGGTCCGACCGTCGTGCAGTCGAGCGAGTTCCTGCGGGCCGCCTCCAGCAGCACCGGCTCGCCCGAAGGGATCACGCAGATCCCTCCCCCTGCAGTCGTGTCGAGCAGCTCCGCCTTCGCGGCCGCGAGGGAGTCGTGGCCGTCGAAGAATTCGATGTGAGCCGTACCGACGTTCGTGATGACGGACGCGTCGGGNNAGGCCGATCCTGTTGTTGAGGTTGCCGCGCGAGGAGTCGGTTCTGTAAGCGGGCGACAGCGCCAGCGACAGCAGTTCCCTTGTGGTCGTCTTGCCGCTGGAACCGGTCACCGCCACAACCCGGCCCTCCAGCGTCGAACGAACGGCCGAACCGGCTTCGAGGAGCGCATCCGGCACGGATCGGACCCTGATCGTTCCCGGAAGTGCGGGACCGCCGGAAACGACGGCGTATGCCCCGAGCGCCAGAACCTCCGGGACGAATGCGTGGCCGTCGGTCCGGGCTCCGGGCATCGCGAAGAAGACCATGCCGGCGGATGCCAGTCTGGAATCGATGCACGCGCCGTCCGCCACGGCATCCGGCCCCTCCAGCACCCCTCCTGTCGCGGAGGTTATGGTGGAGAGAAGGAACTTCATCCCTCCGCCTCCCGGTCCCTCCTCGCCCTCAGGGCGAGACGGGCCTCTTCGCGGTCGTCGAAGTGATGTCTGACACCGCCTATGATCTGGTAGTCCTCGTGTCCCTTGCCGGCGATGATCACTACGTCGCCGTCCGACGCACGCCCGACCGCCCGAGTGATCGCGGCCCTCCTGTCGGGCTGCACCTCCACCTCCGCCGGCCCGTCCACCCCGGCTACGATCTCGTCGATTATCGAGATGGGGTTCTCGCCTCTTGGATTGTCGCTGGTGACGATGACCACGTCGGACAGCTCGGAGGCGATGGCGCCCATCAGGGGCCTCTTCGTCCTGTCCCTGTCTCCGCCGGCCCCGATGACGGCTATCACCCTGCCCGTGGCCATCTCGCGTGCCTGAAGCAGCACCCTCTCGACTGCATCCGGGGTATGTGCGTAGTCCACGGCCACGAGGAAGGCCTGGCCTTCATCGACGACCTCGAGCCTTCCCGGCACGCCCCTGAAGCCGGACAGCGAGTCGAGGCAGTCGCCGAGGTCCAGGCCGAGGAGGGAACAGGCGGCGGCGGCCCCCGCCGCATTGAAGATGTTGACCCGGCCCGGGACGGCCAGCGAAACCCGGTGGCTCTTACCGTCCCTGACCAGGGTGAACGTCGATCCGAGAGGACCGGATTCGACTCCGCCGATCGAGAAAGAGTCGTCCTCCGAGGTTCCGAACGTCAGCGCACGGTCGGGAACAGGCGACCCCGGGGCATAAGTCCCGACGAGGATGTGCCCGTCCGGCTTGACCAGTGAGAAGATCCTCTCCTTGGCGGCGAGGTAGTCGTGCATAGTCCCGTGGAAGTCGAGATGGTCCTGGGTGATGTTGGTGAACATGGCCACGTCGAATCTGACCTCGTCCACGCGGGACAGGGTCAGGGCATGGCTCGAGACCTCCATCGCACAGGCGGCGTCGCCTGCATCGACCATCCTTCGCATGAGCGATGCGATCTCGGCCGAATCCGGCGTAGTCTCCTTCGCATCCAGGTGGACTCCGCCGACCCTGTGGCCTACCGTTCCCAGTATCCCGCAGGGCAGGCCGAGCCGGTCCAGTATCCAGGCCGTCATGTGCGCGGTGGAGGTCTTCCCGTTGGTACCCGTTATCCCGACCGTCCGGAGCTTTTCCCAGGGCGAGCCCTCTATCCGGGCGGAGAACATCCCGAGCAGACGCCTCCCGTCTCCCGGCATGCAGACGATCGTCCGACCGGAGGCCCCTTCGACCGGCTTCGAGACGACCGCGGCCACCGCACCGGCCGCAAGGGCGGAATCGACATAGGAGTGCCCGTCCTCACGATAGCCTTCGATGGCCACGAACAGGCTGCCTGGCCTGACCTTCCGCGAATCGTTCGTAACCGACGACACCTCGGCGTCCGAGAGGCCCCGCGGGACTTCCAGACCGCTTCCTGCGAGTAGCTCCGAAAGTTTCACAATGAACCCGTCCCGGAGTCTGCCTGTGCGAGCATTCCGGAGGCCATGCGGGGGGTTCCGCTCATGGCCAGACCGGGCTCGCAGGAAAGGATGCCGGACATCATCCTGGAGAACGCCGGGGCGGCGAGCGTGCTGCCGTACCTGTAGGCGAAGCCGGGTCTGTCCACCACTACCACGGCCACCAGCCCGGGCTGCTCGGCGGGGATCATCCCTGCGAAGGCCGAGAGATAGACGCCGGACCCGAACAGGAGCCTCTCGGCGGTGCCCGTCTTCCCTGCAACGGTCACCCCGTCCACGGCCGCCGACAGGCCCGTGCCGTACTCGACGGCGCCGGAGAATATCCTCCTCATCTCGCCGGCCGTTTCCTCGGAGATCACCCTGCGGGACCGGAAGGACGCCCAGTTCCGCCAGGCGCCGTCCTCCCTGCTCGCCCGTATGAGCCTGGGCTGATACAGGACGCCTCCGTTGGCCACCGCGCTGAAGGCCATGGCGAGCTGCAGGGGCGTCACCCCCACCTCCTGCCCTATCGCAATGCAGGCGTGCGACATGCCCGACCACTGGGAAGGCGGACGGAGAATCCCGCCCTCCTCGCCCGGCAGCTCGAGCCCGGTTCTCGAACCGAATCCGAAGGCCCGGCAGTAGGCGTAGAGCAACGAATCCGACATGAGCTGTGCGAGGCGGATCGTGCCGACGTTGCTGGAATGGGCGATGATCTCCTCGACGCTCAGAACTCCGTAAACGTGGCAGTCGGAGATCGTCCTGTCCGCAACGGGGATCTTACCCGTGCTGCAGTCGAACGAGTCGGACGAGACGGCGAGGCCCTCCTCCAGACAAGCCGCAAGCGTTACCAGCTTGAACGTGGAACCAGGCTCGTGAATGCTCGATATGCAGTGGTTCGCGGCTATGGAGCCGTCGGGCGCCCTGACGGGCCAGCTCCCCATGGCCAGGATGTCGCCGTTGGACGGGTCCACCACCAGAGCCGCGCCCCAGCTTCCCCCGGAGTGCTCGACCGCTTCGCGCAGCTCCTCCTGTACGATGCACTGGAACCTCGCATCGATGGTGAGCATGAGGTCCGATCCGTCGACCGGCATCAGATTGTCGGCGCGGGAGTCCGTCACGCTCATCCCGGGGTAGGCGCTGCGCTCGACGTACCGGACTCCAGCCGTGCCGGAGAGAAGCTGGTCGAACTCCTTCTCCAGACCTTCGAGGCAGCCCTGGCCGGCCCTGCCGAGGATCATGGCGGTCTGGTCGCCGAGCGGATACGTGCGGAGTTCCACCATCCTCAGATTGACCCCCGAGGGCAGGCCGGCCTCGATGAACGGCAGAGCCTCCTCGTAGGGGACGTTCCTGGCGAGGATCTGGTTGACGCCTGTCCTGTCGAGGATGACGGCATCCCTTCCGGAATTGCGGAGGCGCATGCAGAGCGTGTCTATGGAGGCTTCCGAACCCACGGGGACGTTCGGCCAGTAAACCTCGAACGTCACCACGGGGGTGTTGCCGGCGAGGAGGAAGCCGTTCCGGTCGAGTATCCGCCCCCTCCTCGGCTCCAGCGTCTCCCTGTGAGTGTGCTGCGCATCGGCGAGGCCCGCATAGTGGGCGTGCTCTATGAGCTGTATCCTGACGAGCTTCGCGAAGGCCACTCCGAAGAGCGCGAGGGTGAGTACCGCCGCGAGCCTTATACGGGCCGTCCTCCGGTCGCAGGACATCTCATCTTGGCTGCGCAAGCGCGACCTCCCCGGACATCACGCCAAAGTCCGCACCGCCGTCATGGACGGCGAGCCTCTCCAGGGGCATCGGAGCAAGCCCGAGGCGCTCCCCTGCCGCTTCCAGACGCGTCGGCGAGAGCAGTTCCGTAGCCTCGTTCTGTAGTTCCTCGATTTCGCGCTCGAGAGATGCGCACTCGCCCGAGATCTGCTGAAGCTGCAGCGTCCTGTGCAGCCTGAGGTTGTACAGGACCACCTGGCTCATAGCCAGGAGCGCAAGTAGAGACGCGAATGCGAAGACAACCCTTCCTGCGGCCCTCTTCACGACAACCTCACCCCTCTCCTGAGCCTGGCCGACCTGGCCCTGGGATTCGAGCGGGCCTCCTCGCGGGAGGGCACCTCCCAGGGAGGATCGGCGTGCTCGAACA
>LKHC01000090.1 GCA_001618605.1 Candidatus Fermentibacter danicus | reverse complement strand
CCTCCCGGCGGGAAAACCTCATGTCGAGGGGGCCGTTCAGCCTGTGGGAGAAACCTCTCGCCGGATCGTCGAGCTGTATGGAGGACAGACCCAGATCGAACAGCGCCGCGTCCGCGGCTCCGAAACCCGACTCTTCCACGATTCCGTCCAGGGCCGAATAGCTCGAAGCCCTGACGATCAGACGATCCGAGGGCGCCGGCAGGCGGTCGAGAGCGTCGGGGTCGCGGTCCACGGCTATGAAGCGTGCCTCCGGGAAGGCCTCCATCATCGCCCTGAGATGCCCCCCGCCGCCTGCGGTTCCGTCCACGATCACCCCGGGCCCGGCGGTTCGCAGGAAGGCGATCACCTCGGCGACCATCACGGGCAGATGCCCGGATACGAAGTCGCGCCCGGCTGCTCTGACCACGCCTCCTCCTCCGACCCGGACTACAGCTCTATATCCAGCCCCTCGGCCACCTCTTCGTAGGAGACCTCGGGCTTCGCCATCGCCCTTTGCAGCCTGTCCGGATCCCAGAGTTCTATTGTGTCCATCTGACCCAGGAACACGACGGCCGAACGGATGCCGGAGAGTTCGAGGAGATCGGCCGGTATGCCTATCCTCCCCTGGGCGTCGATGCTGACCGGTCTGAGGTGGCTGGTGAATCTGCGGAGGAAGAAGCGCTGCTTCTCCTCCTTGCGGTTGAGCCTCCTGAGGCTCTCCCTGAGGATCCGCCACTTTTCCGGGGAGTAGAGTTCGAGGCACCCGTCCATCCCGAGGTTGAGGTACAGATCCTCACCCGTGATCTGGCGCCTGAAGGATGCGGGTACGCTGACCCGGCCCTTCTCGTCCAGAATGTGTTCATGCCTGCCTGAAAACTCGGCCATTTCCCTCCCGCGGCATATTCTATCCCACCACGCCCCACTGTCAACCCCTTTTATGGGATTTCGCCCCACCGGGACCGGGGGAAACGCCGACCGCAGGATGGCGGCAATCCATATTGCGTTGCAGATTATTTAGTTACGGAAGTGGGACCGGACGGGTCAGCGGGTCCGGCGGCCTTTCCCCCTGCCTTGTCCTTCGGGGTTGTAGTAGGGGTAGTAATAGCGGTAGGTGTAGTAGCCGTAGGAGGTGTACATCCGCAGCGGGTCGAATCCGTTGAGCACGGCGCCCACGATGAACGAGGAAGTGCGCGACAGCCTGGAGAGGGAGGTCTGCAGGACGCGCCTGTTGCCGAGTTTGGCACCTACTACGAGGAGTGTACCGTCCACCTCTGGACTCAGGAGCAGCGCATCGGTGACCACCGCCATCGGGGGGCTGTCTATTATCAGCATGTCGCATTCGGCGGTCAGGCCGGCGATGACATCCTTCATGCGCCGGCTCCCGAGGAGTTCGGAGGGATTGTGCGGGATGAAGCCGCTCGGGAGGATCGAAAGATTATCGATGGAGGTCTTCCGGACGCATTCGGCGAGAGGCGTGACCCCGGCGGCGGCCTCCGACAGCCCGGGCTCCCTGTCCAGGCCGAAGATGTTGTGGATCACGGGTCTTCTCAGGTCGGCGTCGACGAGTATGCAGCGCCTGCCCGACTGCGCGAAGGCGACGGCCAGGTTCGCGGAGGTCGTGGACTTGCCCTCCCTGGGGCCTGCGCTGGTTATCAGTATGCTTTCGAGCGGCTGATCCGCCCGGGCGAACTTGAGGCTCGTCCTGAGATCGCGGTATGCCTCGCTGATGGGATCGCGCGGGGCGAAATGGGTCACCAGAGTGGATGACGGAACCGTCCTCGACGCCCGCGATGCAAGGGCGCTCTTCGGGAGATGTGGGATCACACCGAGTATCGACACCCCGAGGGCTTCGACCTGCTCCGGGCTGGAGATGCTGGTGTCGAGCTGCTGTTTCAGGAACACCGTTCCGAGACCCAGGGCGAGGCCGACGAGGAGGCCCATCATCAGGTTCTTCCGCCTGGAGGGCCTTATCATGTTTCCCGGGAGCGCGGTGTCGATTATCGTCACGTTTCCGATCTGGCCCGCCTCGGCTATCCTGATCTCCTCGTACTTGTTCCTCAGCAGGAGATAGACGTTCTCGCTGACCAGCCTGTTCCGCTGGAGCCTCGCCAGGTTCATCTCGGCGGCGGGAAGGCGGGACAGGTCGGATTCCAGAGAGGATGCCTGGGCTCTCAGGACGGACTCCCGTGTGGTCTCGGCCCTCAGGTCGGCCTCGACCCTGATGATTTCACCGACCAGCGACTGGACGGCCGCCGAGGGATTCTCGGGATACCTGGCCCGTACCAGCCCCTCCAGGGACGAGGACAGGGCCTCGGTGCGGATCGAGATCTCCTCCTCCAGTTCGGTCAGGGCGGGATCGTCCGGCTGTGCGCCACGGGCCAGGAGGGTCGCCCTGGAGGCTTCGAGCAGGGCCAGTTCCTCCTGCAGGGTGTCTATGTACGAATCGTTGATCGAGGCTATCTCCCCGGCCATTCCGGCTCTGAAATCGTCGAGGCTGGCGGCCAGATAGTCCCTCCGTGCACG
>LKHC01000089.1 GCA_001618605.1 Candidatus Fermentibacter danicus | reverse complement strand
GTGACCATCTCGCGGGCCTCGGTTGAGAGATCTATGAACTCGTTCTCTTCCTTGTAGTTCCTGAGTGTCTCCTCGTCCATCGAGAGCTGGGATTCCATGCTCGCCATCTGGCTTTCGAGGAACTCGCGGACCTCCCTGTTCTCGCCCCGGGCCTCGTTCAGGTTCCACTTGTAGTAGGACTGTACCGCCAGGTTCGCCAGGACGGCGGAAGCTTCCGGAGAGCCTCCGACCGCGGAAAGGATGAAGAAATCGGTCTCCTTCATAACGCTGACGGAGATGCTGCCGCCAACGAGCCCGACGAGCGAGGCACGAAGCGACTGGGGCGGCGGTGGAGCGCCGTTGAAAAGGAGCGAGATGAGGCTGTCCGAGTCAGGAGACCTGAGGATCGAGTCGGCGATGGCCTCGGACATGCTGCGGCTTCGGATGATCTGTATCTGGTTGTTCTTGGCGGATTCGACCTCGAACCAGAATACCCCGGGGAAATCCAGCGCCCGGGACATGTTGTTGCTGAAGTCGTACAGGAAGGTCGCTGAGGATCTGAATACGGGCCTGGTGCTCATGGTTATGAAGATGCTCAGGATCACCGACAGGACGACGAAGGTGAGGATGATCCACTTCCCCTGGCGGATCATCCACAGGTACTCCCCGATCCGCAGGGACTCGCAGTCCTCCCTGGGTGGTCCGTTCAGCGTTCCGCCATCAGCCATACCAGGTTCACCGTCACTATTATCTTGTATACGATGTCGAGGGCTTCCTTCCACCAGTCCGAGCGGGAGACCGGGACGAAGACAGTTGTCCCGGGGGTGAGGGCGGGGGCCGGGAGGCCCTCTCCCCTCAGATACGCGGCAAGATCGTAATCAACTTCGCCCCAGGACGTTATGATCCTGATCCCGTCGAGCTTCGCCTTGTCCGAAGGTCCGCCCGCCTCGGACAGGGCTTCGACGACATCGGCGTCGATGGGCAGCATGTAAGTGCCCGGGGAGACGACCTCGCCCCAGACATGGACGTTCATCTTCAGATTGCCGGTCTCGACTCCCGGGACGATGTAGCCGTCCAGCCCCTGGGCCTCCAGTACCGATACGAGCAGGAACAGAGCGACCATCACACCCTCCGGCCTATCTCCTGCCCATGCCGCAGTATTCGAAGCCGAGTCCCTTCAGCTTCGAGGGATTCCAGACGTTCCGGCCGTCGAATACAGCCTTCCTCCTCATGGTCGAAGCCAGTTTCGAGAAGTCCGGTTCCCTGAACTCGAGCCATTCCGTGAGGAGGATCAGGGCGTCGGCGCCCTCGGCTGCCTCGTAGCCGCTGCGGCAGTACTCGACGGTCTCCCCGAGGATGGTCCGGGCGTTCTTCATGGCCTGGGGATCGTAGACGGCCACCCGGGCGCCCCTTTCGAGAAGACCCTTTATCACTACGACTGAAGGAGCCTCGCGCATGTCATCCGTGTTCGGCTTGAAGGCCAGGCCCCAGACCGCCATCCGGAGCCCCCTGAGTGACGGGCCGAAAACCGCTTCGAGCTTCTCGAGCATCTTCCGCTTCTGTGCCTCGTTGACCTCGACGGCGGCTTCGAGGGTGTGCATCCGCATGCCCTGCCCGCGGGCCGTGGCCATGAGCGCCCTGACGTCCTTGGGAAAGCAGGAGCCTCCGAAACCGACGCCCGGGAAGAGGAAGCTGGGGCCTATCCTGCGGTCGGAGCCCACGCCTATCCTCACCTCGTCGACATCCGCACCCATCGCATCGCAGAGGTTCGCGACCTCGTTCATGAAGGAGATCCGGGCGGCGAGAAGGCTGTTGGCGACGTACTTCGTCATCTCCGCGCTCCGGTTGCTCATCACGATCACGGGGTTGTTGGTGCGGACGAACGGCGAATAGATCTCCCTCATGGTGACCGCGGCGGCCGGGTCGGACGTGCCTATCACCACCCGGTCGGGTTTCAGGAAGTCGTCGATCGCGGTTCCCTCCTTGAGGAACTCGGGATTGCTGACGACGCTGACTTCGTGCGTAGTGTACTTCATGATCTCGGCCCGCACCAGATCGGCGGTCCCGACGGGGACCGTACTCTTGTTCACCACGATCCTCGGGCCGTCGATGTTCTCTCCGATCTCGCGCGCGACCGCGAGGACATGCTTCAGGTCGGCCGAACCGTCCTCGTCCGGGGGCGTTCCCACGGCGATGAAGATGATCCTGCAGCTCCGGACCGCTCCCGGGAGGTCGGTGGTGAAGACGAGGCGGCCTTCGGCCCTGTTGCGCTGAACCATCTCCTCGAGTCCGGGTTCGTATATCGGAATGCCGCCGCTGTTCAGGAGATCTATCTTGCTGCGGTCCCTGTCGACCGTGACAACTTCGTTTCCCGTCTCAGCGAAGCATGTCGCAGCCACGAGGCCGACATATCCGCTGCCGACTACCGCGATTCGCATCAGTCCTCCATGTCTTCCGTGGGCCGGGACTATGCCGTGCCTATTCTTCCGATCTTCCGACGGTCCTGAGTTCGCCGTTGCGGACCGTCATCCCCATGCCGTCCAGAAGGCCGGCCCAGAGCACCGCGGTCCTTCTGGAAATGCCCATCAGCTCCCTCATCTCCCCCAGCCGGAATTCGCCGTCGCCGAAACGCTCC
Organism: Candidatus Fermentibacter danicus; assembly: GCA_001618605.1. GTDB lineage: Bacteria > Fermentibacterota > Fermentibacteria > Fermentibacterales > Fermentibacteraceae > Fermentibacter > Fermentibacter danicus. The sequence goes on along the minus strand of LKHC01000089.1, from coordinate 89,365 downwards.
GCCAGCAGTCCGTGCGCCTTCCGCGCCATGGCTGGAGTGCAGACAATACCTTTCTCCAGCTCCAGGACAAGGCCCCTCTCCAGGAGGGAATCGAGGACGGCGGCATCCATGTATGCCGCTTCGAAGCCCGCAAAGCCCGCCGAGTCTATCTCGGAGAGCCTGGTTTCGATCTCTTCGAGCTGGGCGGCCGTGAGTTCGGCCGGATGCCCGGAGAGGGCGACCCTCTCACCGACCTTCACGATGGTTCCGTCCTCGGAGAGCTTCGCCATGAGTCCCTTTACGTACCACTGGGGCAGCCAGGTCAGAACCTTCGGAACCGATGCGGTAGGGAGGCCCCTGCTCAGGGGTCTCTCGGCGTGATATGCCCGTAGGGCGGAGACGATCGTCCCGGATGCCGTCTGGAAGTGCTCCATCGGCACGAGTCTTTCCGAGGAGCCATCCTTGACCAGCAGAGCGGCGCCGGACGAAACCAGGGCGGCCGCCGCCTCGTTCATCTCCTCCGGGGTCCTGCCTACCTCCCGCGCGGCCTCCGATATCGAAAGCCCCCCGGAAGGCCTGGCCTTGAGCCGTTCCATGAGGAATCCGCCCAGATCTCCTCCGGCCAGCATCTCCACCCGTCTGATCCTGTCGTCCCTGTTCCTGAGCCTAACCTTGGCGGTGTCCGATTCCAGTATCACGCCTCCGCCAATCGTTGTGACCGGCGAGAACCTCCTGATCACGAACCTGTCGCCGGGCATCGAGACCACCGGTTCCTCGAGCTGGAAATGGACGTATCCCGTCTCACCGGGAGCCAGATCCGAGCCCTCCATGGGAATCGCCCTCGCCATCACCTCGGCGGTGCCGCAGTGGAAGCGGACCCTCTGTCTCATCCTGAGAGGGCAGCCGGGAAGAAGCGTCATCTCGGTGTCGAGAGCCGTAGGGGCCGAAAGCCATCCCGGGGTGGCCAGGCAGCTCCCCCTGTGGGCCTCCTCGCGTTCCAGGCCTACGAGGTTGAGCGCCACCCTGTCGCCGGATGTTCCTGCGCCCCTTGTCCTTCCCTCGTTCACGCGCATCTCCCTGACCCGGAACTGCCTCCCCCCGGGGAGAAGCTCGAGGGTGTCGCCCTGGTTCACGGCGCCCGCCAGCACCGTACCGGCCACGATCGTACCATGGCCCTGCAGTGTGAAGACCCTGTCGATCGAGAGCCTGAACCTTCCGTCGGTGGAACTCCTGTCGGTCAGCACCGCCATCTCGATCAGGGCGGACCGCAGTTCCTCCATCCCGGCCCCGGTCAGCGAGGAGACCCTGTATATCCGGGAACCGGCGTAGCCGCCCGCTGCGAGCAGTTCCTCGATCTCGGCCTCGGCCAGATCCTGGAGGTCCGCATCTACGAGATCGCACTTGGTGAGAGCCACGAGGCCGCGCTTCACGCCCAGGAGGCGAAGGATGTCGAGGTGCTCGCGGGTCTGGGGCATCACGCCCTCGTCGGCGGCCACGACCAGCAGGAAGAAGTCCACGGTGGCCACTCCGGCGACCATCTGTCTGACGAACCTCTCGTGGCCCGGCACGTCTATGAAGGCAAGGACCCCGCCATCGGGCAGGGGCATGAAGACGTAGCCCAGCTCGATGGTTATGCCTCTGAGCTTCTCCTCCTCGAGCCTGTCCGGATCGACTCCCGTGAGACGGCGCATGAGGGAACTCTTGCCGTGGTCCACATGGCCGGCGGTGCCGGCGACTACGCCCACAGTTCTCCGGCTGCGCCGCTGACCTTTACGGCGAGGATTTCGAGCTGACCGGGGAGGACCGTACGGAGGTCGAGATAGAGTCTGCCGTTCTCCAGCCTGCCGGCCACCGCCGGTGTGCATCTGCGAAGTGCCGCCGCCAGGGCTCCGCAGTCCGGCGAATCTATGACGACACCCCGGGAGGGTATCGCCGAATCGGGCAGCGCACCGCTTCCTACGAAGCTGTCCATCGACGAGGCCGACACGGTGCAGACCGCCGGGAGACGGAGCATCCCGATCAGCCCGGCAACCCGCTCATCGAGAACCTCCGGGTCGGCTGCCAGCATCGCGTAGACCGGATGGTTGGTCCTGACGTACCCGGGCTCCTCGAGAAAGATCTTGAGCGTAGCCTCCAGGGCGGCCAGCGTGAGCTTGCATACCCGCAGGGCCCTTGCGAGCGGGTGCTTCCTGATGATCGAGACCAGATCCCTCCTGCCGGCGATTATCCCCGCCTGGGGGCCGCCTATGAGCTTGTCGCCGGAACTCGTGACCAGCGCGGCGCCGGCCCTGATGCTCATGGGAATGGTCGGCTCCGGCGGGAGCCCGAACAGGGACAGATCCACCAGGGAGCCGGCTCCCAGGTCATCCATGACCGGTATGCCGGTTTCCGCCCCCAGGGCCACCAGGTCTTCGAGTGGAACCTCGGATGAGAAACCCCTTATGCGGTAGTTGGAGGGATGGACCCTGAGCAGCATGGCGGTTTCGGGGCCGATGGCCGAGGCGTAATCCTTCAGATGCGTGCGGTTCGTGCAGCCCACCTCCCGCATGATCGCACCGGACTGCTTCATCACGTCCGGGATGCGGAAGGAACCGCCGATCTCTACGAGCTGACCGCGGGACACCACCACTTCCCGGCCGGCAGTCAGGGCGGACAGCGCCAGGAGCGTTGCGCCCGCGTTGTTGTTTACGACTGTGGCCGCCTCCGCGCCTGTAAGCTCGCAGATCAGGCCCTCCACATGAGAATCGCGGTTGCCTCTCGCTCCCGTCTCCCAGTCCCACTGGAGGCTGCAGAAGCCCCGGGCGGCGGAAGACACGGCCTCCGCAGCGGAGTCGGAGAGCGCGGCACGGCCGAAAGCAGTGTGAAGGACGATCCCCGTGGCGTTTATGACCGGTCCGAGACTCGTCCGGGCCATGGCCGAAGCCTCCTCGACGGCCACCCTGCCGATGTCCTCCACCGGGCTTCCGCCGTCCCTGATGGATGCCCGGGCTCTCGCCAGAACGGCTCTGGCGGCGCGGCGGGCGAGCGCATGGGGAATGCCGGGGCTGGCGTTCTCTATAATCGCCAGCAGTTCGTTGACGGCGGGGAGACGGCTGAGATCTCCGCCGGCCATGCCCTACGCGCCTTCCCTGGTGTAGGAGAGGGCGCCGAGCAGGTGAATGGCCCTGCCGGGGCACTTCGGAGCACAGAGCCCGCAGCCGACGCACTTGTCCTTGTCGACGTCATGCTTCGCCTTCGGCTCTCCCGTTATAGCGTTCACCGGACAGGCCTCGGCGCATATGCCACAGCCGGTGCACTCGTTGTCGATATAGGCCTTCGGGCGTGCAGGAGCCCTGTCGACGATGGCGCCGGTGGGGCAGACAGTGGCGCAGAGCCCGCAGTTGATGCACTTCTCCGGATCGATCGAGGCGAGGTTGTCGCTCACGGTTATCGCGTTCGCCGGACAGGCCTTCGCGCACCTGCCGCAGGCTATGCAGGCCACCGCACAGGCCTTCCTGGCGGTCGGCCCGCGGTCCCTGTTGCTGCAGGCGACCGTGACCTGGCGATTCTCCGGCCACAGGGAGACGACCCCCTTGGGACAGGTCTTCACGCACTTGCCGCAGCCGGTGCATTTCTCCCCGTCCACCACGGGAACGCCGTTCTCGCCTATCCGGATGGCCCCGAAGGGGCAGGCTCTTACGCAGTCGCCCATGCCGAGGCATCCGAACCTGCAGGCCTTGTCCCCTCCCATCACCATGGCGGCGGAAGCGCAGGAACAGGGGCCGTCGTAGGTGAAAGCCAGTCCGGTCGAGTGTCCTCCGTTGCACCGGATCACCGCGATCCTGCGGATCGAGTCCTGCACCTCGACGCCCATTGCTGATGCGAGGGCGGAGAGCGTCGCTGGATTGGCGGCCACACAGCCCGCAGGCTGGGATTCTCCCTTGGCGAGCGCCTCCGCGAAGCCCCCGCAGCCGGGAAATCCGCATCCGCCGCAGTTGGCTCCGGGAAGCAGGGACTCCAGCTTCTCGATCAGCGGGTCCTTCTGGACCGCCAGCCTCCGTGCCGCGATCGCGAGGCCAACGCCGAGCAGGAGGCCGGTGGCGCCGAGAAGACCCGCAGGCAGAAGCACTCCTTCGGAAAGGGACGGCTCCGTGGACTGGATCTGGGAGACCGCCGCCATGAATAGCAGTTCCGCGATCATCTCACACCCCCAGGCCGGCGAAGCCCAGGAAGGCGATGGACATCACGCCCGCGAGAATGAACGTGATCGGCTTGCCCTTCATCGCGTCCGGGGTGTTCGACATCTCCAGGCGCTCGCGAAGGCCCGCCATGAGTATCAGGGCCAGGGAGAAGCCCAGGGCGCCGGCCACGGCGTTCACCACGCCGAGCCCGAGGCTGTAGCCCGCGTCCTTGTTCAGGACCGCCACGCCCAGCACGGCGCAGTTCGTCGTTATCAGGGGCAGGTAGATTCCGAGAGCCTTGTAGAGCGCCGGGCTGAACTTGAGAAGCACCATCTCCACGAACTGGACCAGCGCCGCGATTATCAGGATGAACACGATGGTGCTGAGGTACTCCAGGTGCAGCGGGACCAGGAGGAGCTGCCACAGGACGTAGCAGCTCGCAGCGGTCATGGCCATAACGAAGACGACGGCGGCGCCCATGCCGAGCGCAGAGTCGAGCTGCTTCGAGACCCCGAGGAATGGGCAGATCCCGAGGAAGCGCGAGAGTACGTAATTGTTTATAAGGATTCCGCCAATGACGAGACCCATTATCTGAGAGAGACCCGCACCGCCGCCGGCGGGAGTCGCACCCAGCAGAGCGGCCAGGATTGTCGGGGCGTTCATGCCGCACGCTCCTTCCTGCGGTCTATGACGGCGAACGCCGCGAGAACGAAGCCCATCAGCACGAATGCTCCTGGAGGAAGGATCGCCATCAGGACGGGCTGATCCGCGTAGGCCTGGCCGAGAATGTTGATCCCGTACCAGGTGCCGCTGCCCAGTATCTCGCGGATGGAAGCCATCAGCGCCATCGCGAGCGTGAAGCCTATCCCCATTCCGACCCCGTCGAGGAAGGAGCTTGTCACGGTGTTCTTGTTTGCGAAGGCCTCGGCCCTGCCGAGGATGATGCAGTTGACCACTATCAGGGGAATGTAGATGCCCAGCGCCTTGTGGAGCGACGGCGCGTAGGCCGCCATGACCATGTCCACGAGGCTGACGAAGGTGGCTATGAAGACGATGTAGCACGGGATCCTGATCTTGTCGGGGATCACGTTGCGCAGCGTCGATATCGCCACGTTGGACCAGATCAGCACGAATGTGACCGCCGCGCCCATGCCGAGCGCATTCTGGACCGAGGTGCTGAGAGCGAGGAACGGGCACATGCCCAGACTGATCCTGAAGATGGGATTCTCGGTGTAGAATCCGTTGCTGAAGTCCTTCCAGAGGCTCATATCGCCCCTCCGTCCCTGAACAGGCCCGCATCGCGCAGGGCGGAGACCCCGTCCGCTACGGAGCCGGTTATGGCCCGTCCGCTGACCGTCGCTCCGGTTACGGCGCTGACGCCGCCGCCGTCCCTGACAAGGGCCACCGAGGAGCCGTCCAGCCCGGAGAGCTGCTCCAGCCACTCGGGAGCCGCGTACCGGGTTCCCAGGCCGGGAGTCTCGGACTGGTAGAGGATCGTGGAGCCCACGATCGTTCCGGCCGGGTCGAGGGCCACCATCGTCTCGATGACGCTGGAGTAGCCCTTCCTGTATGCGGTGAAGACATATCCGACCCTGGCGCCGCCGGCCCGAACCTCCACCACCGCCAGACTGCGCCCTGTCTCGGCGTACGGGTTGGAGAGCCCCGGCACGGCCAGGGAATCGAAGACCAGGCTGTCGCCGAGGGGCGCGGACACAGCGTCCATCGCGGCGACCACGGCCATCTCCTTCTGTCGGGCGATCCTGTCCTCGGTGAGGGCGTTCACGTACCCGAGCGCGGCTGCGCAAAGCAGGCTCATCGCCATGAGTATCAGCCCGAGCTTCGCCATCTCACGCATGCTTCCGCACCTCCCCGAACATCCTGGGCTTCGTGAATCTGTCGATGAGAGGGGTGGCGAGGTTCATGAGCAGGATCGAATATGAGCAGCCCTCGGGATATCCTCCCCAGCGCCTGATTACGACGGTGAGCAGCCCTGCACCCAGACCGAAGACCAGCCGTCCCGCGTGGGTGACCGGGGTGGTGACCATGTCCGTAGCCATGAAGAAGCCGCCGAGGATCACCCCTCCGGACAGGACGCTGAAGACCGCGCTGCCGTCGAAGAACCCGGGCCCGCCGAGAATCCATCCGAACAGGGCCACTGATCCCAGGTAGGAGAATGGAATCCGCCAGTCGAGAACCTTGCGTACGAACAGGTAGAGCGCCCCGAGCAGGAGGAGTATTATCGAAGTCTCGCCCAGGCAGCCTCCACGCCTTCCCGTGAGGAGATTCATCAGGGTGCCCGGATCGGTGAGCCCCTCGCGGACGGCCTGCCCGTCATGGGACTCCATCCCGAAGGAGTCCTTCCACGCGCGAAGGGGCGTAGCGCCGGTCACGGCGTCGGCCACGGGCATCTCCGACACGACGGAGGCGGGCATGCCATGGGTTTCGAATCCCGCCGCCGCGTTGCGCCACTCGAACGGAGCGCTCCATCCGGCGGTCATGAGGACGGGGAAGCTGGCCATCAGGAAGGCGCGGCCGAGCAGCGCCGGGTTCACCAGATTGCTGCCGAGGCCTCCGAAGACCTGCTTTCCCACCACTATCGCGAAGGCGGAACCGAGTACTGGAAGCCACCAGGGAACGCCCGGCGGCAGATTGTACGCCAGAAGAATGCCGGTCACTATCGCGCTGCCGTCCAGGGCGGCCGACGTGTCCCGCTTCATCAGCCTGAGGCAGACGAACTCCGCCGCCACGGCCGCAGCCACGCCGACGACGACAGGCAGCAGGGCGCCACGGAGGCCGAACAGCCACACGGCCCCCAGGAGGGCCGGGAGCAGGGCGATTACCACGTCGAACATGACCCTGCGGGTGGAATGCGGCGAGCCGAAGTGCGGCGACATCGAGACCTGGAAGGTTCTAGTCTCGGCCATCACGCCTCCTTCGATCTCTTGGCGGCCCGGATCGCGTCCTGGGCCCTCTTGATGTAGTGGACGAGGAATCTGTCGCTGGGGCACACGAAGCTGCACGTCCCGCAGGCCATGCAGTTCAGGGCACCCAGCTCCTCGGCCCTGTCCCACTTCTCCTTCTCGGCATTGGCCGCGATGAGGCACGGAAGCAGCTTCATCGGGCATGCGTCCACGCATCTCCCGCACTTGATGCAGGGGCCCTCCGTGAGCTTCCTGGCTTCAGCGGTCGTGAGCGCCACGATCCCGCTCGTGCCCTTCGTGACCGGAACGGCGTCCGTGAACTGGGCGATGCCCATCATCGGCCCGCCCGACAGGAGCCTGCATACGTCGCCGGCATACCCTCCGGCCTCTGCGATCAGGTCGTGGAACGGAGTGCCGACGGCAGCGTCGAAGTTGCCCGGAGCCCTGACCCCCGCTCCCGAGACGGTGACTATCCTGCGGATGGACGGTTCCCCGTCGCGCACCGCCTGTGCCACGGCTGCGGCGGTGCCGACGTTCGGAACGACGACCCCTATGTCGAGAGGAAGGCCGCCGACAGGCACCTCCCGCCCGGTTATGGCCTTGATGAGCTGCTTCTCGGAGCCCTGGGGGTACTTGACCTTCAAAACCTCGACGTCGACTCCCGCCCCGGACAGGGCCGCGATGGCGTCGGGCTTGTTCTCCTCGATGCCCACGGCGCATCTCTCCACACCCAGCACGAAAGCCATGATCTTCATGCCGAGAACGACGTCGGCCGTCCTCTCGACCATCAGCCTGTGGTCGGCAGTCAGATAGGGCTCGCATTCGGCGCCGTTCAGTATGAGGGTGTCGATCCTCTTCCCGTCGGGAGGGGACAGTTTGACGTGCGTAGGAAAGCTCGCCCCGCCCATGCCGCAGATGCCGGCCAGCCTTATCCTCTCGATGATCTCGGCCGGGGTGCGGGATGTGAAGTCCGGCCAGGGCTCGAACGGCGGCGGGCCGTCCTCGGAATCGGTTTCGATCACGACCGCTAGGCCGGATCTCCTGTGCGGCAGGGGCATCTCCTCCAGCCCCGCCACCGTCCCCGTCACCGGCGAGTGGGTGGGAAGGCTGACATAGCCGTTCTGAGAGCCGATCTCCTGGCCGCGGACGACCTTGTCACCCTTGGCGACAACCGGCTTGGACGGCGCACCCAGATGCTGGCAAAGGGCCACCCTGACGGTCTCAGGCGCCTTTATCCGGCGTATCGCGGCTTTCCCGGCCAGTTCCTTGTACTCGTCCGGGTGGACCCCACCCGGAAAAGTCCTCAGTTTCGTCATGACCCTCCCGTTGTATTTCGATTCCCGTGAAAAGCCTCCGAGGGGCTGTGGATCGTAGATTATAGAGTGCGGGCATGTGAAGAATCTATAAGCGAAGCGACCCCTCCGAGGAAGGCCGTAAAGCCTTCATTTCGACCGGAGGAGCCCATCCAGCTCCTCCCTGAACTGGGCTACGTCCCTGAACTTCCTGTAGACGCTGGCGAAACGGACATAGGCCACCTCGTCGACCGTCTTCAGCATCTCCATGACGCATTCCCCGATATACTCGGAGCTGACCTCCTCGGGGAACTCCTCCGACACGGAGGCCGTCAGCTTCTCGACGATGTCCTTCACCTGCTTGGCGGAAACGGGCCGCTTCTCGCACGCCCGGGCAATGCCCTTCTCGAGTTTGGCGGGATCAAAGGGCTCGCGCCTGCCGTCCTTCTTGACCACCGATGGGTAGCTGGTCTCGATAAACTCGTAGGTGGTGTAGCGGTAGCCGCAGTCGAAGCACTCGCGGCGGCGCCTGGTGGCCCTGCCCTCCTTGACAATGCGCGAATCGACGACCCTGTCGTCCATGCTTCCGCATCTAGGACACCTCATAGGCTCCCGCCAGCTCCTGAAGGGTGACAGGCATTAGCGTATTCTCTGGAGTAATCCGCGTCAAGAGCAGCCCTTCTTGACTTTGAGCGGCTTTCGACCTAGAATCGGTGCGCTCTGGTGGGAGTAGTTCAGTTGGTAGAGCCCTTGACTGTGGATCAAGTGGTCGCCGGTTCGACCCCGGTCTCCCACCCCAGATTTTTGCGCCCCTAGCTCAGCTGGTAGAGCAACGGACTCTTAATCCGTAGGTTCCGGGTTCGAGCCCCGGGGGGCGTACCATCTCGCTCATCCCCGCGTCTGCGGGGATGAGCATTTATGGCTGCCGCCTTTGTTCCAGGTGCGGCGAGCCGTGAGAACGCCGAAGCCGCCTTCCCCTCGAAAGACGATGCCCGGAGGGCTTTTGATGCCCCTCCCCGCTTCCGGAGAAACCAGGAATACCGTATAGTTCCAGTCTCATCCGTCGGTGCGCCCGTAGCTCAGCTGGATAGAGCAGCGGACTTCTAATCCGCAGGCCTCGCGTTCGAATCGCGACGGGCGTACCACGGTTTCAGGTTTTCCTGCCACCCCCATGCGGCCCCGGTGTCCCACTCGGTGATGAAGAGCCTCGGACAGTCGATTCACACCCGGCACCTGCATCGGTGGACTCCTCCAGTCTGCTGGGGTATAGATTCGTCACGGTGCCTGTTGTGCCCAGTAGGCTTGTCCGAATGCGGGTACTCTCGGCACCGCCGGCGGGGGTCGAAAGACCCCCGTCCTCATTTTAGTGGATCGTCGATTTTTTCCCGGTGGAAATTCGCGGTGCAGTCTGGGCCAGGGGATGGATTGGATAATGGGCCGCCGTGAAAACGGCTCCCCTGTTCACGCCTCCAGGGAGATAACTCATTCCTGAACGCCCATCTCCGGCATCGACGGCTTATGTTGGCGTAAACTCAATCAATCCGGGTATGTTCTCCAGAGCGGTTTGACGAAACAATTCCACATCAGAGAGGGATAGACATGAACGTGGCTCATGTGGCTATGCTTCTTGTGATTACCTCTGCAGCCCTTGCCGGCCGGGATGCGTCTCTTTCCACGGTGCTGACGCCAGACGGAAGAATCCTGGAGGGTGCGTCGGGGAGTTTCGATCCCGAAGGGTTCCGCATGACTTACGGTTCCGATGGGGAGCCGCTGTTCGTGGAGGAAGCATCCCTTTCCGGGGAACCTGCTTCTTTTTCAGGGGGGCAGTACGATGCAGGCACCTGGTACACTCTCGGAGGCGGTGTAAACGACCGGGTCACTTCCCTCGCCGTGAGCGGCTCGGATGTGTATGTGGGAGGATGGTTTACCGAGGCTGGAGGCAGCCCTGCCGGCTACATCGCCCGGTGGGACGGCAGTTCCTGGCATGCTCTCGGAAGCGGGGTGAGCGATTGGGTCCACGCCATCGCCGTGAGCGGCTCGGATGTGTATGTGGGAGGGCAGTTTATCCAGGCTGGAGGCAACCCTGCCAACAGTATCGCCCGGTGGGACGGCAGCTCATGGCATGCTCTCGGAAGCGGGGTGAACAATTGTGTCAAAGCCATCGCCGTGAGCGGCTCGGATGTGTATGTGGGAGGATGGTTTACCGAGGCTGGAGGCAGCCCTGCCGGCTACATCGCCCGGTGGGACGGCAGCTCATGGCATGCTCTCGGAAGCGGGGTGAACGACGGAGTCTATGCCATTGCCGTGAGCGGCTCGGATGTGTATGTGGGAGGATGGTTTACCCAGGCCGGAGGCAGCCCGGCCAACCGCATCGCCCGGTGGGACGGCAGCTCATGGCATGCTCTCGGAAGTGGCGTGGACAATGATGTCCTTGTCATTGCCGTGAGCGGCCCGGATGTGTACGTTGGGGGGAAGTTTATCCAAGCCGGAGGCGGCCCGGCCAGCCGCATCGCCCGGTGGGACGATGACTCTGATACCTGGTGTGCATTGGGAACAGGTGTGAACGAGTGGGTAGAAGCCATTGCCGTGAGCGGCATGGATCTGTATGTGGGAGGATGGTTTACCCAGGCCGGAGGCAGCCCGGCCAACCGCATCGCCCGGTGGGACGGCAGTTCCTGGCATGCTCTCGGAACCGGGGTGAACGACATTGTTGAAGCCGTTGCCGTGAGCGGTTCGGATGTGTATGCGGGGGGATGGTTCACCGAGGCCGGAGGCAGCCCCGCCGGCTACATCGCCAGGTGGCGGGATCCAGAAGTGGGGATCGATGACACCCCGGAAGTCATAACGGGCACCCTTCATGCCTCTCCCAACCCCACGGCTTCCGGCGTCGAGCTTTCCTTCCGAAGCACAGGGCTCTCCCCGCTTACGCTCGATATCTACGACGCCGCCGGGCGGCTTGTGAGAACGCAGGATCTGGGAACCCTGCCCGCCGGCTCACAGGCCCACTACTGGAATGGCCTGGACGGGAACGGGCAGGCGCTGGCCCAGGGTGTGTACTTCGTGAGGCTCTCCAGCGATGAAATCGAGGCTTCCACCCGGGTGGTGCTGCTGAGGTAGGCAGGCGGCAATAGACTGTGGCGGGCCGCTATTCTTCAGCGGCCCGTTTCCATGGCGGCCTTCGGTGCAGACGACCGCCGGATCTCACTCGCTGCCCGCCTTGTCCCGGTCATCTCCCGGAGCAGTTATCTCATATGAGCCGCTCTGCCGGCACATTGAGCGGGGCAAGCCATTGAATCACCCTGTCCGGGCTGATGTCATGCCGGGCGGCGAGTTCCCGCCCCCCGATCCGGTCATCTCAGCCGGGAACTCCATCGCGAAGATGACCTAGTTGAACTCGTCATCCGGCGTGATACTGTAAATTCTCATTGTGTTTTCCTTATACTAGTTTCACGATTTCCATACCGACAACGCCCATCTTGCTCGAAGGCGAACACTCCCGCCCTTGGAGACCACCCTGAAACCCCAACAGCCCGGACTCAACGCCTCCAGCCCGTGCGAGCGAAGCGTTTCGGCTGCATGCCGCGGCCGGGCCGGCATTACGAGTCGAGCCTGCCGCAATACATGGTCGTCGTATAGTCGAAAGCCACCGCCCCATCGACCTGATGATTCTGAAAAAGCCGCTCCAGTTCCGCCAGCATGGGCAGATAAGCGGGATGCCCCGGCTCCGGCGCGTATGAAGCCGACAACACGCGCCCCACCAGACCGTCATGATCGAGTGTCTGCCGGTGATGAAACTCCCTGGTCCAAAAACCGCTCTCACCATAAAAGCCGTCGAGCCGCCGGGCCTGAACGCGCCGACGGCCGACCTGCTCGTAATCGACGGCATGGCGCCGGAGAACACGCTCGTAATCCATGAGAAAAGGCGTCCGTCGAGTGTCCCGTTCATTCCAGACAAGCATCACCCAGCCAGACGGTCGCAGAATCCGCAGAAACTCGGCCCGGGCCCGATCCTGATCGAACCAGTGGAACGCCTGTCCCGCGACTATGAAATCCACACTCCCCGCAGCCAGAGTCGTCGCCTCGGCCCGGCCGGCCACGCTCCTGAAACCCGCCCGGCAGTGCAGAAGGCGTTCGCCCGCCAGGCGCATTTCACTATTTGGCTCGACGCCATGGACCGTGTTGCCGTTGAGCAGAAACAATTCCGACAGAATCCCCGTTCCGGACCCGATGTCCGCCACGATCGAAGCCGGCGTCAGGCCGCACTTTTCCCGCATGGACTCCACGACACCCGCCGGATATCCCGGCCGGTATCTGGCGTAGTTTTCGACCCGGTTCGTGAAACGCAGCGCAGGATCGATCATCGGCACGACTCGATCCTGCGTTTCATCGGCCCTGTGATCGAGTCGAGCCGCGCCGCTGAACGGCGTCGGCCCGGATGGATCGTGAAGCGGCCCCGGTTCCGTGGACTGATCATTCGATCTCGTGCGGGAAGTCATTCTCCTCCAGCGGGCCGTCAGAGCATGCGCCCGAGGCTTTCGGCCAGGTATTCATACTGGGAGATGTCGTTGTACAACTGGGCCGAGATCCTCAGGAGCCTGAGCCTCTCCCGCCTGATGTAAGATACGGGGACCTCCGTCCGAAACTCCTCGAGCAGCCTGCGCTGGAGCGGGTCCATCCAGACCCAGTCCGGCATGGGAGGGTCAGGGGGATCGATCCAGGGCAATTCGAAGGATGCCATCGACCCGACCATCGAGTCGGGGCATGGCGGTTCCACGCCGAGCGAATCGCAGATCAGCCTCCTGGCCTCGAGTGCCAGGGCGCGGTTGGCCTGCATCACCGCCGGAAGCCCCCCGGGAAGCAGCGAGGCCAGGTACTCCCCCGCCCGCGGGACGGACAGCGCCGCTGTCGGATCCGGTGTCCCGATCCACTGGAACTCGATCCGAAAGGGAGTCTGACCGCTGTCGAAATCGCACGGCAGATGGCTCGTGGCGAGGGGGTGTATCCTCTCCTGCATGTCGGGGCGGACATACAGCATGGCGCAGACCTTCGGCGAACACAGCCACTTATGGAAGTTGCCGGTGTAGAAGGCCGCACCCAGGGTGCCCATGTCTAGGGGCACCATGCCTGGACCGTGCGCACCGTCGACGAGGGTTTCTATGCCCCTCCCCCGCAGCTCCGCAACCAGGGGAGCCGGATCGCACACGAAGGCGGTCGCGCTCGTGATATGATCCACCACGACGAGCCTCGTTGCCGGAGTGACACGGGAGAGGAACGCGTCGTGGATGTCCCCGGGGCCGGAGACCGGGAACGGCATGGGAACCACGGTGCACACGGCGCCCGCCCTTTCGCAGTGGATCCTGCAGGCATTCAGCGTGGCGAAGTATTCGTGACTCCCGACCAGCACCTCGTCACCGGGGCGCAGGCCGAAGGATCCGAGGACCGTATTGACACCGTGGGTCGCGTTGGGGACGAAAACGATCGATCCCGGCTCCGCCCGGACGAGCTTCTCGGCGTAGTCCAGAGCGGCCTGGAGCATCTCCGGCAGCCTCCTGACCAGGAACTCCATGGGTGCGGCCTCGAGTTCGCGGGTCAGTGCGGCCCTGTATTCAAGCACATCTACAGGGCATGCCCCGAAGGATCCGTGGTTCAGGTAGAGGACCCCGGGGTCGAGCGCCCACATGTCCCGGAAGCCGCCGGCTCTCATCGAGGGGGACGCCGGTTCGACGCGACCGGGAGTAGAGCCCGGTGAGAGTCGTCGTTCAGAGAACATGTCATCTGACGGCTCCGCAGAGATCCGCGCCGTCGGCCGTGTACCTCCGAGGCATCCTCGTCCCGTCCGGGAAGACCGGACTCGTGAGAAGGAAGGCGGGAGCCGAGATCATGGGTTGCCCAGGTACTTCGCGGTGAAGCCCCCTGTCGCAAGTACCGCTCCGTCCATGGCACGGCGGAGGGTTTCCGCATCCGAACCGGAGGGAATGTCCAATCTCCTGTCCAACGCGAAGACCGTGAAAGTGAGCACCTCGACTTCACCGGTGTTCTCCGGGCCCGTCCAGCCAGGCACTCCGAAGCTGTTCACGCCCTGGCCGGCTCCGTTCTCAAGGTCGGGTTCGACCGGAAGCCCGCCGTATATGCCGGGCGGTTCCGGAGGCAGGTTGTAGATGATCCAGTGCGTCAGCCTGCCGCCCGGGGCCTCACCCTCGCAGACTACCGCCACCGCGACGGTTCCCCTGGGTGCGTTGGCCCACCCGATCGGGGGGGAAGAGTTGTTGGATGTTCTCGAGTACCAGCAGGGCAGGAAGCCCCCCGCGTCAACCGCGCTGCTCGTCACCTTGAACGCCATCGCTCCACCTCCCTGTCCTCGCGCCGCCCCGGAGTCCGGCGACCGTTCGTTCCCGGCAGCAATATGCACTGGTGCCGTCCTGCTCCGACAGCGACGGGACAGCGTTCCGAACCGTCACTTGCCCTGCAGGATGAGCCCCTTCAGGTATCCAGCCTGCGGATACGAGAGGAGTACGGGATGGTCGGGCGCCTGGGCCAGACGGCCGACGATCCTCATGTTGCGGCCGCTGTCTGCGGAGGCCGAGAAGACGACCTTCTGGAAGAGTTCCTCGCCCATCAGCCCCGAACAGGAGAAGGTGAAGAGAAGCCCGCCCGGTTCCAGCAGACTCATCGCCAGCATGTTGATGTCCTTGTAGGCGCGGGCTCCGCGCTGCAGCGCGTCCCTGTTGGCTACGTAACGGGGCGGATCGAGTATCACGGCGTCGAAACGGACTCCCTCGTCCCTCATTCTCCGGAGGCAGGAAGGCACGTCGGCATTGACCAGGGTGAACGCTTCACCCGAGAAGCCGTTGAGTTCCATGTTCCTGGCCGCGGTTTCGAGAGCCGGGCGGGAGGAGTCCACGCTTGTCACCGAGACGGCCCCGCCCATGGCTGCCGAGACGCTGAAACCGCCGGTATAGCAGAAGCAGTTGAGCACCTTCCGCCCGCGCATGAACGCGCGGCTTCCGATCCGGTTCTTCGCCTGATCCAGATAGAAGCCGGTCTTGTGACCGTTCCGCACGTCCACCAGTAGCCTGGCCCCCGCCTCGTCGATCTCGATCTCCACCGGTGGCTCCTCGCCTGCGAGCGGACCGTGCGTGCGGCCCATGCCCTCCTTGCCCCGGGCATCGGTGTCGCTTCTCTCCCATGCGCCCTTCGCGCCGGTCAGCTTCATGGCTTCAGCGACGACGAGATCCTTGAGCCTGTCCATCCCCAGGACCAGGAACTGGAACACCAGGAATCCCGCGTACCGGTCCACGACGAGGCCCGGGAGAAGATCGGAGTCCGAATGGACCATGCGGAATGCACCGTCCGGACCGGGATCGGCTCCGATGGAGCGCCTCAGTTCGAGGGCTCTCGCCAGCCTTCCCGCCCAGAGGGCATCACAGGGGGTTTCCGCCCTGTCCCAGGAGAAGAGATGCACCGCGATCTCGGAAGCCGGGTTGTAGAACCCCCTGCCGAGCCATTCGCCCTCCTGCCCCACCACGTCCACGACGTCGCCTGGAGCGGCCCCGGCCTCGACCTCCTGGATCGCCCCGGAGTAGATCCAGGGGTGCCTGTTCCTCACGCTCTTCTCCCGGTCACGCTTTATCCTGCAGGCTGCAAAGTTCATGGGGCTGATCGCCTTTCCGGGCCGTGAGGCTTTCCTCCTCCGGCGAGACAGTCGGCCAGGGGTTCGGGCCCCTGGAGAACGCTTCGCTTCATTCTCAGATTGTCGCCGTCCGAGCCGGCCCCCTCCGCACCGAGTGTGGTGACCCCCCATTTGACGAGCGAGAGGGTGTCGTCACACAGCTCGATGCAGGTGATGCAGCCCGGGTGGACACAGCTCCCGCAGTTGAAATAGGGAGTGTCCCCGGGCCTCGGGAAGCTCGGCTGATGCGTGTGCCCGGCTATCAGCGCGACTCCCGAGAGGCGGGTCCATCTCTTCAGGCGACCCTCGACCAGGTCTTTCAGCGCGTAGTTGCCGGCGGGAGTGTTCCTGACCCGCAATCCCGCCTTCTGCAGCCACTTCCAGACATTGTGAACCATGATGCGACTCAGCCACGAGGCCGAATCGCTCCAGAAGTCGCCCTGGTGCCCGTGGATGACCAGTATGTCCGCCAGGGGCGATCCGCGTCTCAACACGATACCCTCCCTGGCCTCCAGCGTGGACAGGATTGGGATGGGCGGCGCCTCACCACCCTTCACTATGCGCTCCAGCTCGGAGTCCGCCATGCCTTCAAGGAGAGGATGCGGCCTTCCGTCGAACTTGCGCCACAGAGCCGGCACGAACTTCTTACGGAAGGCGCCGGCGGAACGCCATTCGTCGTCGTGGTTGCCCCACAGCTTGATAAACCTGCCGGCAGCATGGAACGAGCCGAGCCTGGTGTAGACGTTGCTGTAGGCCCAGTGGATCTCTTCGAACCTGTTCTCCCAGAGCTCCTCTCCATCGCCGGCCTCGACCAGGGTGAAGCCCCGCTCCAGATAGTACTGCACCGCATGAAGATAGATGACTACATTCCGGGAAAAGTCATCCGACCATCCACCCGAACCCCTGTGACAGTCCGAGAGGAAAACGAAGCGACTCAGTTCATCTATCCGTATAGGATTCGCCCTCGCGGTCTCCAGCACACGGCCCGGACCGCCGTGGACGCCGCCTGGGGCTTCCGGGCGAAGCCTGAGGGCGATGTCAGCTCTCGAGGAGGAAGTACCGCAGCCCGAGCCCCGAGAAACCGCGGCTCTCGACTGACGGGAGCACCTCCTTCATGACCCGGAATGCATCCCCGAGAAGCGTGGACTCGGAGAACATCGCGGTGACCTCCACCGGCCGGCCCTCGATGTCCCTGTTGGAGAGCCTGCGCTCGACCTGTGCGAGCACGCTGTCCAGCTTGGCCTGGTTGTACACGCCGCCCGGCAGCGCCGACGTGATCTCGATGGAGAACTCCTCTACCCTTCCGACCAGCCACTGGTCGGTGAAGAGGATCTTCAGCGTGACGGGCCTGGTCGGGGAGGAGTCGGGAGTCACGGACTGCACGATCAGCGGGAGCGACTCGAATCCGGTCATGGATTCGTCGGTCCAGACGCAGAGTGTGTTCAGATCCAAGTTTGCCTGGGCGCCCTCGCGGTTCTTCTGATCCATGTAGATGATCAGAGGCTTGATCGGCACGGTCGAAGGGGCGATGAACGCCACCGTGCTGCCCTCGGGGATCAGGCTCAGGTTCAGGTTCGTATGAGGCTCGGCGCTGGTGGCCTCGCTGTTCAGTTGATACACGATATCGCTGCCGACCCGGATGGGGAGGGAGTCCACAGGGATCGCGGGCTCCTCCGACAGGGCCGGATCGACTTCCGTTCCGGCGCTGCGGTACTCTGCTCTGTCAAAGGAGGTCAGGAGGACGACGCAGACGATGAGACCCAGGATGCCGATCCAGACCCCCAGCAGTCCGCTCCTCTTCCGGCGGACGAGGACGAGATGATCCGGACCGTCGATGGCGAGCGGCATGTCGATGCGCTTGCCGAGGGAGGCCCTCTGCTCCGCGAGCGGCCTGCTCTGATACTCCAGGTCGAAACCGCAGTTGTTGCAGGCGCTCTTGCCCCTGTTACCGTTGTCGTGTCCGCAGATTCGACAGAACATCAGTCGCCTCCCGGTTGATCCTGTCTGGAGGAGGTTTCGTCAAAGAAACGGGAGAAGAAATCCCATCTTACATTCCAAGAATACGCCGATCGCAGGCTGTCTACAAGTCCGGAGACGATCTCCTCCTGCCTGGCCTCGGAGATGAGCCGTGTCAGGACGGCCCTGGATTCCTCGAACGAGGCTTCGTTCTCCGGGAAAACCTCCTCGAGTTCGAGATAGAGCATGCCGCCGCGGGACAGCGTGCAGGCGAGGGAGCCGCCGGCTGCGAGCGAGAAGGCGGCCTCCCGGGCGTCCTCGGGGATGTCCGCCGCTTCGAGCGGTCTCGTGAGCGCCGTGCCGGTGTCCGCCATGATGGCCGCCGGAACCGTCAGATCATCCAGGCGGGAGAATGGATCCCGGCCCGATTCCAGCAGTGTGCCGAGCAGCTCCATCTGCTCGCCGGGAGAGGCGTAGACGAGTCTGAAGACCCTGCGCTCGGGATTGATCAGCATGCCCCTGTTCGCGTTCCATGTGTCCAGCAGATCCTGCTCGCTCACAACGAGCCTGGGGCTGACCACGGCGTCGTACCATGCATCGAGGAGCACGTTCTCCCTGTCGATCCGGATGTTCCTCGAAACTTCGGAGTGCTCGTCCAAACCGAGTTCCACCGCCCTCGCTGCCATTATGTCGTACAGACCCATGAGATTGCAGAAGTCCGCGACCCAGGCGCTGTCTCCGGCCTGTCTCGGCAACTGCTCGGGCATGTTCCTGATGCAGCAGGCCAGGGATATGACCGTTCGCTCCCCCCCGTCCCAGGTGTACGCAGCCGTTCCGGCTTCGGAATCCGTATAGGGGGAGAACGTTCCGAGGGGGTCGAGGGCATGCGAGGATATCATTCCAGGCGCGAGCGGGTTGATCGAGAGGTGATATGCTTCGACCAGGCTGTCCTCGAGGGTGTGTTTGTAGTCCTCGGAGAGATGAGCCCAGATGAAGTCGTGAATCCGGGTACGGACGGAGTCGAGAGGAGGAACCTCGACCCGGTACACCGAATCGAGCAGGAGGAAGCGCCACCCGGAGGGCGAATGGATGATCGGGGACAGATCGCCCTGGGAGAGCCCCGAAAGAAGGATTCTGTCGTTGCCGACGAGCCGCATCCTGTCCGTAGGGCCGCAACGCCCTCCTGTGGCCCTGTCCTGCAGGATTACGGTGTTCCCGGCCGCCAGAACCCGCGCATCCGCACCTCTCGCCACGAGTGTCCGCAGGCTGTCCGCCGTGAGGCTGTCGTCGCTCTGGATGGCCGTATAGACCAGCATTTCACCCATGCCGGAGTAGAAGGAGAGGATCGTATCCTCCGGGACGGGAACCATGCCGAGCTTGTACTGGAGATAGATGTACTGAAGGTGTGACCGCGCCTTGTCGTACATGGCGCTTTCGATCTCGGGATCGGAGTTGAGCCCGCGTCTGCAGGCGTCTTCGAGAATCAGGAGACGATTGAGGCCGGCTTCGGCGTAGGCCGTCACGGCGGCGGAATCGCCACGGAGACGCTCGAGATCACGGGCGGAATCGTCGATGGACAGCGATCTGCCCTCTACGGTGATCGCCGCCGGATCGTCCGCACTCCGGCATGCGGAGCCCGCCGACAGAGCGATCAGAATCGAGCAGAGCAGAACATGGCGCATTGAACACCCCCGGTGGCATGAAGCCAGAGTGTGGAGTTGCATTCCAGAATCTCTCTAATGTAGGTTCGAGCGGTGTGCTGTCAACGGTTTCCCGCTTCGAGAAGGCAACCCGGAGGAGCTTCACGACATGATCCCTGCAATTATGCTGACGATTTCCGCCCTCTTTGCCGCGATTCCCCAGCCCGCCCCGGCATGGAGGACAGGAATGCTAGCCATAGACGCGGGAACCGGAGAGACGATCCTGGAATCCAGATCCGACGAACTCTTCAGGCCGGCTTCGACCGTAAAACTGATCACCACGCTGCTGGCGTTCAGAACGCTCGGTCCTTCACGCATCATCCTGACCCATGTCGTGGCGGACCATGCCGCCGGCGCCGTCTATCTCATCGGTTCGGGAGCCCCTTTGATCGAACCCGACGATATCGAGCGCGCCGCCGTGGAGGCCTCAGCCGAGCTTGGCGGAGGTTCCTGGAGGCTTTTCTTCGACACCTCCGTATTCGCCGATTCAAACAGGTGCCCGGGCTGGGAACAGGCGGACTGGGCGAGGGTCTATTGCCCCCCGGTGGAGGCTCTTACCCTCGGCGACAACGTGCTGGAGCTGGTGATCTCCTCCAGGGGCGGGGCGGTTACGGTCGAGGAGTATCCGGAACTTCCGGGCCTCCAGCTCAGAGGATCGGTCAACATCCGGGCGGGAGGGGAACCGACCGCGAGACCCGAAGGCTGGGAGACTGCTTCGCCTGTCATCGTCCTCGGCGGAGCGATCCCCCCCGACTCCACGGTCATCGTCTATGTGCCGTTCGCCGGGGCGCCCCGGCAGTTCTCGGAGGTGTTCGCCGCCGAGCTGGAATCGCGGGGAGTCGGAGTATCGTCGATCGGGCGGGGACGACCTTCATCCGGCGCCGTACTGGATACGGTGGCGGTGATACGCTCGCGTCCCCTCAGCGAGTTAGCCGCACAGATGAACAAGTGGAGCATGAACGTGGTGGCGGAACTCATCCTCCGGGTGGCGGCCGGCGACCCGGAAACAGGCGTGGCCACGACCGCGGCCGGATGCGAGATGGCCGGAAGAATGCTGGCCGAACTTCATGGAGTGGAGGGAACCCAGCTCGCCGACGGCTCGGGCCTTTCCCGGCTGAACAGGATCGCCCCGGCCCAGCTCGTAAGCGTTCTGCTGGAGGGCATCGGATCACTCGAGTGGGGGCCGGAGTTCGTCTCGTCGCTGGCGGTCAACGGAGTCGACGGGACCATGGCTACCCGGCTCGCCGACCTCCCGCCGGGGGCTTTCAGGGGCAAGACCGGATCTCTGAACGATACCGCCACGCTCGCGGGAATGATCTACACGGCGGGGGGCAGAAGTATCGCCATGGCGGTGCTGTGCGAGGTGCCCCAGGGGTCGGTGTACGCGGCGAGGAACTGGCAGGATGCCCTGGTACGGCAGCTCTATTCCTGCTACTGAGCGGTCCCTGCGGATCTGGAACGCCCCAGGCGCAGGCGGATCGGCGTAAAGAACGACTCCAGGAGAATCCTGGACGAAATCTTGGATGCTCCGTGCTCCCTCTCGACGAAGACTATCGGAACCTCGCCGATCGACAGGCCCTGGCGCCAGGCCCGGTGGAGCATCTCCACCAGGAAGGCGTATCCTCCGGCATAGCGCCTGCCGAGCAGCAACCCTTCGAGCCTGTCGGCCCTTATCCCCCGGAAACCGCTGGTACAGTCAGAGAAAGGCAGACCCGTGACGCCTTTTATGTAGGCATTGGCCGAATAGCTCAGGTTCAGCCGCATTATCGACCAGTTCAGCACGCTCACGCCTCTCGTGTACCTCGAACCCAGTACCATGTCGTATTCCGAGAGGGCTTCGTCGAGGGCCGTGAGGTGGACGGGCTGATGGGACAGGTCTGCGTCCATCATGAACACTCTCCTCCAGCGGCCCATCCCGAGGAGCATCCTGAACCCGTCCTCGTAGGCGCGGCCCAGGCCCTTTTCGCCGGTCCGCCTCAGCAGCATGACTCCGGGGTCTTCCGACATCACTTCCTCGACGACGCCGGCCGTACCGTCCGGCGACGAATCGTCGACGAAGAGGATGCCGAAATCGCATGCGCCGCGGATCGCGGCGTGCAGCTCCCTGATGTTCTCCGACTCGTTGTAGGTCGGGATTACGATCAGGCGGTCCGACATCCCGTCAGCTCTTGACCCGTTCGATGTACGTGTCGGTGCGGGTGTCGACCCTGATCTTCTCGCCCTCCTTGAGGAAGAGAGGCACCTGGACGACCAGACCGGTCTCGAGAGTGGCGGGCTTCGATCCGCCGCTCGCCGTGTCGCCCTTAAGGCCGGGGTCGGTTTCGACGATAGTCAGTTCGACGAACGTGGGCGGCTCTATGGAGATCGGCTCCGAGCCGTTGAACAGGACCTCGAGCCGGCTGTTGTCCACGAGATACAGCGATGCGTCGCCTACGACCCTGTCGTCCAGGATGATCTGCTCGAAGGATTCGGGGTCCATTACGACCAGACCCTCCTCCGTCCTGTACAGCATCTCGAATTCCCGGCGCTCGAGCCTGACGTCCTTCACCTTCTCGCCGGAGCGCCAGCTACGGTCCAGAACCTTCCCCGACTGGAGCTCCCGGAGCCGCGTGCGTATGAAAGCCGGTCCCTTCCCGGGCTTGACGTGCTGGTACTCCAGTACGAGGAAAAGCGACCCGTCTACTTCGATTACGACACCCTTCCGGAGATCGGTAGTGTAGATCATGTCGGAAACCTCTCAGCCTTTCAGCTTCTTTTCGTGATCATGTCCCTGGCGAGTTCCATTGCCAGCCTGTAGCCGGCCGGACCTGCGCCGCAGATGAGGGCGTCCGCCGCACGCGCGGTGACGAGCACCCGCCTTTCCGGCTCCCTGGCCATCACCTGGCTCAGATGGACCTCTATGACCGGTCCATCGAAACCCTGCATGGCATCCTGAATCGCGATAGAACCGTGCGAGTAGCCTCCGGGATTGACTATCAGGGCGTCCAGACGCCCCGAGGCCCTCCAGATGGCCCCTATCATGCCGCCCTCGTCGTCATGCTGAGCCGTCTCGACAGACATGCCCAGTTCGACCGCCCAGGCCTCGATGGACCTGACCAGGTCGTCATGGCTGCCAGGACCGTAGACTCCGGGTTCGCGCCGGCCCAGCGCGCCGAGGTTGGGGCCGTCGAGGACCAGGACGGAGGGCTTGTCCCCGGGCATCAGGCTCTACTTCTCCTCCTGGCGGTACGGCTCCAGGAAGAGTTCCGACCTCTCCTCCGGGGAGAACAGGTCGAGGAGGCTGCGGGGCTCCCTCCTCAGATTCCGGGCATTGTCCGCCTCTTCTGCAGGAACGGTCGCAGCTCCCGAGCCTGCCGCCGAGGTCGCGTCCAGGGGAGGAGCCGGCGCCACCCCCTGCTCTTTCAGAATCTTCTCCATCCTCCCGGTCTTGGGGAAGGACACGGGCCTGTCCTCCTCGGGAGCCTGCAGGGAGTCCTCCTCCGTGACCGCCTCTGCCGCGGCATCCTCGGGAGAGGCTCCGGAAGACTCGCGGACCACCTCCTGACCGGATGTCCCCTGTCCGTCCGGGGTCTGCCCGAAGACATCCTCCGGGGCGGCCTCGACGGCGGGAGAGACAGGCTCGACCTGGGCGTCCGCACGATCCGGCGCGTGGGCGGCTTCGGTCTCCGCCCGGGCGGAAGGCGGCTCCGGGCTCACCGGAGTTTCCTCAGCCGCGGGTTCGTAGGATGGGGTTTCCATGACGGGGGCGGCCTGAACGGCGGGTTCCTGTTCAGAGAAGGAGGATTCGAGAACGGAATCGGCCTGCACGGCCGGTTCCGGTTCAGGGGTTTCGGTAACGGGAGCGGCCTGCGTCTGTTCTGCAGCGGGCTCTTCCGGAGGAATGGGTTCGTGGACGGAAGGCGCCGTCTCGGCCTGAGCGGCTTCAGGGACGGGGGCGGCCTGAACGGCCGGGGAGGGTTCATGCTCGACGACCGGAGGAGCTTCGGGAACAGGCTCGGAAGGCTCTGCCTCCAAAGGAGGCCGATAGGCCGGAGGGAGGGATGCGGCGCTCGCGGCCAGCCCCTTCGCCTCATGGAACTTCTGTTCGGCCTCATTGTCGCCGGGGTTCTCGAACAGGTAGTCTCCATAGTACTTCAGGGCATCGTTGAACCGGCCGTCGGCAACCGAGATCTCGGCCAGATTCTTGAGAGCGACGAGGTTGAAAGGATCGGCCTTCAGCACTTCCTCGAATGTGGAGCGGGCGCCTTCGGTGTCCCCGGTGCCTCTGAGACAGCGGGCGATGACCACCCGGATGGAGACGTTTGCCGGCCATTCGGCCTTGCCGCGCCTCGATACCTCGAGAGCCTCGTCGTTTCGCCCCGCCACCCGCAGCCGGTCCGCGAGCCTGGCACAGACGACGGGCGAGGGATTCGCTATCCAGTCCTCGTAGAGCTGTCGGATCTCGGCCTCGAGAGACTCACTCATCCTGGTCCTCCACTGCGAAGGTGTCCATGAGGATCCAGCCCTCGCGGATGAATGGCTCCTTCTCCCCGCCGGGGTTGAAAACCTCGGCATCCAGGATGAAGGATCCTGTCCCGCCCCGGAGAACATAGCTCGTAAAGCCGCCTGCGTTAAGGTGGTGAGGGTTGATCCAGGCGCCGGTCAGCCGCCATCCGGACAATCCGCCGCGCTCGATGGGCAGGATCTCGAGCCTGGATATGTCCACGGAATCCTGCGAGGCGTTGTAGAAGAACCTGCGCGCCATTTCCTGGCGCCAGGAGACTGCTCCGGCCGCATCGGACGGGCCGGGCTGCCCGGTCCAGCGAATGCTGACCATCATCAGCCCCTCGTTGGAGACCCGGCGCTGGAACTGGATGAATCCGTCATCGGGGCGCCACTCCCTCGTGGAATACGAGCGTGGAACGTCCATGACGAATCCCAGCGAGGCCAGGCTGTCCATTCTCTCCGGGCTGCTCATCGACGTGCTGACGAACTCCTTGAACAGATAGGTCCGGAGATGACGGTGATAGGCGGCTTCAAGGCTGTCGGACAGCGCCTCCGGGTCGAAATCGCCGGGCACCGCTCCGAAGACCCTCTGATCCCGGGCCCAGACATCCCTTGCGGACGAGATTCCGCCCCCGCCCCGGAGCTGCCTCGGCAGCGCCTCCACACTGTCCGCGAGGAACAGGATCGTTCTCCTGCTCCTGAGAGTGCCGGCGAACGTGCTGTCGGTACAGAACGCGAAGGTGAAGACGGGCTCGGGGTCTATCGTCCGTATCGTCCTCTGGAGAAGTGTCGAGACGCTGTCCGCCATCCGCTCCGACCCGGCGGGATAGACGATGAGCACGCCCTCGATGGGGCCTTCCGAGCCCTTCATGCAGCCGGCGGCGAACAGCAGAGCCGCGACGAGAACGATCGCAGCCGGCGGGCGGATCACTTTCGCCTCCTCGAGAACAGGGGGAAGACCGTCCGCATGACTCCGAGAGCCAGCGGTACGTACCTGATTATCCCTGCGGCCACTGGATGGCCGCCGTCCCTGCTTATGACCTCCACCGCCGACGTGATCGACCCGGCGGTCCTCGCAAGCTCCCTGCCGGTTCTGTCGAAGCTCTCCAGTGTGGAGCCGATCCGCGGGAGCAGGGCCGACACATCCCTCTGGAGGCGTTCGACGGAGGCTTCCAGCTTGCCCAGCGTTCTGTGGGCCTGCACCGCAGCGGCGATCACGATCGTTACTGCAGCCCAGAGACCGACTACGCCTATGAGAACTATTATTTCGAGAGCGCCCATGACGATCCCCCCGATTGTTCATGCCGGGCGCGGCACCGGCGGCACCCGCAATGACTCATCCTCCGACGGCTCGGATGGAGTCGTCGCCGCCGGGCTGCGATACCTCAGTACTATGACGGGTTTTGCTCCGGCCGGGTATGGGCCGGCTGCGCGAAGAGATCCGGGTGGAGTGACGGAGAGACCCAGGGGATCAGGCGGACCCGCGGGCGCCTCTGCCGGCCCGGCATCGAACCGTGTTCGACATGAGCATCGCGATGGTCAGCGGTCCGACCCCGCCGGGGACCGGAGACAGATGGGAGGCGACAGGCTCGACTTCCTCGAAGAGAACGTCCCCGCGGGGCGAGCCGTCGACGTAAGTGGTTCCTACGTCTATCACGACGGCGCCTTCGCGGACCCATGAACCCCTGATGAGCCCCGGAACGCCCACGGCCGAAACCAGTATGTCGGCCGAACGGCAGAGCGACTGGAGATCGGCGGTCCGCGAGTGGGCGACCGTAACGGTGGCATTGGCGGCCAGCAGCATCGCGGCCATGGGTTTGCCTACGATCGTGCTCCTTCCCAGGACGACGGCGTGCCTGCCCTCGGGCTTGATTCCGTATTCCGACAGGAGGCGCATGATCCCTGCGGGAGTGCAGGGGAGGAGGCAGTCCTCCCCTCTCCAGAGCCTTCCGACATTCATGGGGTGGAAGCCGTCGACGTCCTTGGAGGGATCGACGGCCGAGGCTACCACGGAGGGGCTGATCCCGGACGGGAGAGGGAGCTGGCAGAGTATGGCATCCACGGATGTGTCCGAATTGAGAGCGGCTATCTCGGCCAGAACGGCCTGCTGCGTGGAATCCGGGGGCATCTCCACCAGGTGGGACTCTATCCCGTTTCTGGCGCAGGCCTTTCGCTTGGATCGGACGTAGCCCCTGCTGGCCGGGTCGTCCCCTGCGAGGACCACGGCGAGGCCCGGCGGCTCATCTCCGAATGCAGCGGCGCGCTCCTTCGCCTCAGCCTCTATCCGGCGGGCGAGGTCCCTCCCGGAGAGCAGGATTGCCAAGCGCCCTCCCTAGCTGCCGGAAATCTCCATGATTTCCACGTTGGTGATGTCCTGCCTGTGTCCCGTGAGCTTCTCATGACCCTTGCGGCGCTTGCGGCGGAAGACGCTTATCTTGGGCCCCCGGGCGTGAGATATGATGCGGGCCTTTACCGATGCGTCGGCTATGACCGGCGTACCTATCTTCACCCCGTCGGCGCTCGAGATTAGCATCACCCTGTCGAACGAGACCGTCTCGCCCTCCGACGTGGACAGCCTGCCCACGGCCAGTTTCATGCCGGGCTCGACCCTGTATTGGAGCCCGCCAGTCTCTATAACAGCGTACACGATACACCTCCGGGATCGGATATCGGGAAAATACCCGCATTTATAGGCCCCATGAACGGCATCGGTCAACCCGGGCCGTCCGGACCTACTTCAGATACTCAGGGGTTATCTCCTCGTGTGAATCCAGGGAATAGACCCTGAACTCGTCCACTCGGAGCCTCTGGTCCTCATGGAGCGCGATGTTGAGCCTCACCTTCGACGTGAGGTATTCGAACCGCCTGCCTTCCTCCTCCATGAAGTAGCCGGCCAGATCCGGATGCACCGAAACGACGAGATTCCTGTGGACCTTCTTTACGGAGACTCTTCCCA
Source organism: Candidatus Fermentibacter danicus (assembly GCA_001618605.1). Taxonomy (GTDB): domain Bacteria; phylum Fermentibacterota; class Fermentibacteria; order Fermentibacterales; family Fermentibacteraceae; genus Fermentibacter; species Fermentibacter danicus. The sequence goes on along the minus strand of LKHC01000089.1, from coordinate 62,247 downwards.
GGAGACGCTCCAGCCTGATCGACGAGGAGAGCGGCGAGAGCACCCTGCCGCTTCCGCCGCAACGGCTGCACGGCTCCGAGAGTGACTGGGCGAGGCTGGGTCTTACGCGCTTCCTCGTCATCTCAACCAGCCCGAGGGAGCTTATCTGGCATGTCTTGGTGGGCGACCTGTCACGCCCGAGTTCGCTCCGGAGGCAGTTCAGAACCTTCTCTCTGTGGTCCTCGGTGTCCATGTCGATGAAATCGATGACGATGATCCCGCCGATGTCCCTCAGGCGGAGCTGCCTCGCCACCTCCCTGGCGGCCTCCAGGTTGGTCTTCAGGATGGTGTTCTCCTGGCTCTTCCTGCCGACGTAGCGCCTGGTGTTGACGTCGACGGCGACCAGAGCCTCGGTCTGGTCGATCACCAGGGCGCCGCCCGACTTGAGCGGAACCTCCCTGTCGGTGATGCCGATCATCTCCTGCTCGACCCCGTAGTGCTCGAAGATCGGGGTGCGGCCCCTGAAGAGCTTGATCCTGCCGGCAAGCTCGGGAGAGAGCTTCTTCAGATATCCCCTGGCGGCGTTGTAGATGTCCTTCGAATCGGTGACGAAAAGAGTCATGTCGGTGGAGACCAGATCCCTGATCGTCATCGTCACGACGTCGTGCTCCTGATGCAGCAGCATGGGGGCGCGGGACTTCAGCGAGAGGGCCCCGATCTCCTTCCAGCGCTCTATGATCCTTTCGATGTCGGCCTTGAACGCCTCCTCGCTCTGGTCGGAGCCGGCAGTCCTCGCGATTATGCCGAATCCCTCGCTGCTGACCTTGGTCACTATGTCCCTGAGCCGCGAACGCTCCCTGCGATCCCCGATCTTCCGGGATACGCCGGCCACTGGATCGCCGGGCATGCTGACCACATACCTCCCGGCGATGGAGATCCTGCTGCTCACGCGGGCGCCCTTCGTGCCGATCGGCTCCTTGGTGACCTGTACGAGAATCTCCTGGCCGCGTTTAAGGAGTTCCTCGATGGGCCTGCCGGATTCCTCCCCGGTAAGGGGCTTCTCTTCCACGAGCGACTGGGAGAGGGCTCGCGCATCCATAACGCCCGCACGGACGTCCGAGACGTGGAGGAAGGCGCTCCTCTCGAGGCCGATGTCGACGAAGGCGGCCTGCATGCCCGGCAGGACGGCGTTCACCCGGCCCAGGTAGATGTTGCCGACAATCCGCCTCTCGTCCGACTTCTCGACGATCAGCTCCATCAGGCGGCCGTCCTCGAGAATGGCGATCCTCGTCACGTCGGGATGAGCGTTGACGATGAACTCGATCTTCAAAACAGATCAACTCCTTCATGCATGCTCAGGAGCGGAACGGGACATCCGTCCCTCTCGCCGAGGATCTCGACCCTCTTCACAAGAACAGGGCCTCCTCGCGCAGATGTCATCGCGGCCAGCAACCTGTCCGGCCTCGATGCCGGCTCGCCGAGCACCGCTGTAATCCTGATCCCGTCATTCCCGTCCGGCTCCATCGCAAGCAGCCCTCCGGCTCCCTCCAGAAGCCCGGCCGCATCCGGCGCCGAAACGAGATCTGAAATCCTGTAGACTGCAATTCCGGCCTCCCCCTCCGGGGAGGGTATCCGTCCATCCATGAGCCTCGCCCCTGTAACGAAGAAGCCCTCCGGCAGAGGAAGACCGCGATCGAGGGGGAGATCAGTCGAAGAACTCTCGCAAAGCAATATGTCAATATACTCTCCCGTGCTCTCGAAGCCGAGAGGAAGCGCGGGGCCGAACCTGAGCCGGGGCCTCGTGACATGCCCGGCGGAGAGGGCGACCGGCAGGCCGGAGCGCCTCGCCGTCCGCATCCAGAGCCTCGTGAGATCGAGCTGGGAGGTGAAGCAGGAGAGGCCGCGACGCCCGAACCTTATCCTCAGTGTCGCCGCTACGGGCCGCTGCGCCTTCGAAGGCAGGCCCGACGACGACCGGACGGAGGGGGCACGATCCGCCGACTCCGGCCGGAGGGCGGGCACGGCGATCCCGTCGCAGGCTCCGCACCCGTTGCACCCTGACTCCCTGCAGTCCGGGGTGGCTTCACCCCGGAGGAACCTTGCGTACTCCTCCCTCAGGAATCCGACCGAGGAGCCCGCTTCGACGAAGGACCACTCCGGGTCCGAGGAAGGATCGAGGCCGGAGGAGAGCCTTTCGAGCAGGGCGGGGTGCTCTTCCGCGCAATCCTTCCAGATGTCGCGCCTGAAGTGCTCCTTCCATCCCTCGAAGCCTGCGCCGTGCGCAACCGCCTCTTCTATCAGACAGGGCGTCTCCGTCCCGTCCCCGAGGCCCATCAGCCCTTCCAGTGCGGCTGCATCGGGATCGTTGCATCCGACCGTGAAGCGCCTCGCCATGGAGCGGACGAGTGCGATCCTCCTCCGCAGCTCCTGCGGCGGATGCTGCCCGCACCACTGGAGAGGGGTGTGGGGCTTCGGCACGAAGGGCGAGATCGAAATGGATACGGAACCGCTCCTGCCCGCGCGGGAGGCCGCCCGGGCGGCTTCCGAGGAGAGGTCGGCGATGGCTCTGAGATCGTCGTCCGTCTCGCCGGGCAGCCCGGCCATGAAATACAGCTTCACGCCCGTCGCCCCGAGCCTGAAGGCGGCGTTCACCGCCTCGATGACCTGAGCGTCGCCGAGATCCTTGTTGAGCCGCCTTCTGAAGGTTTCCGAACCGGCTTCGGGCGCCAGTGTCACCCTGCCGGTGATGCCGGAACCGCCGGCGAGACGGACGAACGTATCCGGCCTCAGCGACGGCCTGGATATGTTGACCGCGAGTTCCTTCTCCAGGCCGTCCACCGCCGCGAGAAGGGCCGGCAGATCGGTGAAGTCGGAGAAGGAGAGAGTCAGAAGGCCGGCGTCCTCCCAGCCCGTGGAAGCTATGGAGCGCCTCGCTATGGACTCGATGTCCGCGACGCTGCGCTCCCTGACCGGCCTCGCGAGCTGCGTGGCCTGGCAGAAGCGACACCCGCGCGTGCAGCCGCGGGCGATTTCTACGACGGCCCTGTCATGCACGATCCTGGCGGTAGGAACCACCTGGTTTACGGGCGCGTCCGCCGGGTCCAGCCTGACGGCCCTCTGCCACCTGACCCGCCTGCGGCCCATTGAAGGCACCCAGACGCCTTCCTGCGCCGCACTCCGCGCAAGCCTGTCCGTCCGCGAGCCTCCGCCGGTGAGTTCGTCCATTAGCGCCACGGCTCCCGTTTCGGCGTCGCCCAGATAGAAGGCGTCGATGAAGGGGGAGAGAGGGAGAGGGTTCGACAGGCCTCCCCCGCCGGCGACCACGATGGGGTGGCTGTCATCCCTGTCGGCCGACCGGAGCGGAATACCGGCGAGTCCGAGAAGCATGACCAGGTTCGGGAAGAGGATTTCGCAGGGTATTCCGAAGGCGAGCAAATCGCAGTCGGAGGCTTCGACCGGGTCGTCCAGGGTCATCCAGGGGAGATTCCGCGACCTGATGAGCGAGAGCATGTCCGGCGCCGGGCAGAACGCCCTCCTCACGTGGAACCGGCCGGTTGCGAGCAGGATGTGGCGGACGACAGCCAGACCGAAGTTGGACATGCCCAGCTCGTAGGTGTCCGGATAGACGAGGGTCACCGACGGCCGGCCCGCGGGCCCCGTTTCAGAGTTCCACTCGCGCCCCGTGTACTGCTGAGGCGACTGGACCAGGTGGAGGATTCCCTCCCAGGGGTGTTCAGACCCCACTTACCGTGTCGCTCCCGGAAGACCCGTCCATCAGCACGATTGAAGCGGCCTGCGACACCGGATTTGCCAGAAGGCCGCGGGTCCTGCCGACTGCGACGGCCGTCTCGCCGGCCATCCTTTCGGCGTCCGCGGCCGAGGTTCCGGGCGGGTAGCCCAGCATCCAGAGGACCGACAGCTTCACGGACGAGATTCCGGTTCCCGCCTTCCGAAGGAGCGAGGTCCAGCCTTCGGAAGCTCCGCTGGAGTTGTCGACGACCCGCACCCCGGCCCAGACGAGCCCGTCTCCGGCGACGGGCGGCAGTTCCGCATCGAGGAAGGCCCCGCGCTGCTTGTTGGGATTGAGGATGTCGGGGTAGCGATCCACTGTCCGTACTATGGAATCGCGGTCGCATTCGGCTTCGAACTCCCACACTTCATATCTGAGTATCCGTACCGGAGCGGACCCGGGCATGAATCCTGCGAGAGCGCCCAGGGCAGTGATGGCGGCCGGATCGGGGGACTTCAGGGTGACGGCGAGGACGTGTCTCATCTGGAAACCCCCAGGAATGCCGCCAGACTCTCGAAGAAGACCCTTCCGGGACCGGGGTTCCCGCGGAGTTCCTCCCTGCCCGCCGCCCGCCTGGCGTCACCCCACGGGCCCGGGAGGGCGGGGGGAACCTGCCACAGGTTGAATGCCCTCTCGGGGTGAGGCATCATCGCCAGGACGTTGCCGGCCGGATTCAGAAGCCCTGCGAGAGCCCCGAAGGAGCCGTTCGGGTTGTCCGGGTACCCGGTCGCCTCGGCACCGGAGGAGTCGGCATAGACGAGGCCTGTCGCCAGGGATTCGTCGAGCCTCGCCCGGTCGACATCCGGAGAGAACATGAATCTGCCTTCGGCATGGGCTATGGGCAGCGGTATCGCCGCGGAGGACGCCAGACCGAGCCAGGGGGAGCGGGAGGCGGAGGGGCCCGGGACGACGTTGATCCAGGCCGAGAGATAGCCGGTCCTGCCCTCGATGTGGTTGGAGGCGAGCGCCGCCTCGACGCGGCCGCACTCCCATCCCGGGACGAGGCCGCATTCGACCAGTATCTGCGCTCCGTTGCAGATGCCGAGCACCGGCTTTCCGGCACACGCCGCCTCGAACACGGAGTCCGTCACCCTCTCCTTGGCCGCCACGGCGCCCGCGCGTATCCTGTCCTGGAAGGAGAAACCACCGGGAAGGACGAAGGCGTCACAGGATTCGAGCTCGGAGGCCGGAGTGTTCCAGCGGCGGACATAGCCTTCCAGCCCTGCGTCACTGAGGCAGCGCGCGGTCTCGTATTCGCAGTTCGATCCGGGGAACTGTATTACGGCTATCCTCGGACGGGCGCTCATTCCTCCCTCCAGACCATGGCGGCAAGCCTGTCGCGCCACTGTTCGCAGAGTTCCCGGAGGTTCAGCTCCCAGCCGTTCCCGGAGATCGAAAACGCGGGGACGACCTCGCCTATCACCCTCACGGGGGCGGCGAGCCCGGCCAGGGCGGGAAGATCGTCCGGTCCGACCTCGAGGAGATAACCCGGGGTCTCGGAGTAGAGAAGGACGGGGTCGCACGCGATGTCCAGCCTCACGCCGAGCCCGTTGTGGGGGCCGGATGCGAAGGCCATCTCCATGGCGGCGAAGGCCAGGCCGCCTTCGGATATGTCGTGCGAGGCCCTCACGATATCCCTCCCGATCCAGTCCAGAACCAGGCGGGCCATCGCGAGTTCCTCTCCGCCCCTGAACGAGGGGACGGCGCCTCCCCTGTGCCCGAGGCATTCGCGGTAGTAGAGCCCTCCGCCGAGTTCGTCCCTGCGTTCGCCGACGAGGACGATCAGGTCGCCGGCCCGTTTGAGGGAGATGTCGCGGGCCCTGGTGAAGTCGTCGAGCCTTCCGAAGACTGCGACGATAGGGGATGGCGGGATCGCCGCCCCGTCACGGCTCTGGTTGTAGAAGCTGACGTTGCCTGAGACGATCGGGAGAGCTTCGCCCCCCGCCAGGGCGAGAGCCCGGCAGGCGTCGGCTATCCCCTCCACCCCGCGGCTGAACTGCCAGAAGACCTCCGGATTCTCGGGGCTGCCGTAGTTCAGACAGTCCGTCGCACACAGCGGTACCGCGCCGGTGGCCACCACGTTCCTGAACGCCTCGGCCACCGCGTGCGCCCCGCCGAGGTACGGATCCAGCTCGCCGTAGAACGGATTGCCGTCTCCGCTGACGGCGAGCCCGGCGGAACAGCCCGGGATGGGAACGACCACTACGGAATCGGCCTCTCCGGGCCTCAGGTGGGTCGCCGCCTGGACTTCGCTGTCGTAGAAGGAGTACAGCGGCGAGCGTGACACCCCGGAAGGAGATAGGGCCATACTGGACAGATCGGAGGGCGGATCGACCGGCCTGGACGACGGCTCGGAGACGTCCGACTCGATCGGGCAGGCCTCCCGGTCGTGCCGGATGCCCTCGGTGATCGCCTCGACAGGGGCGCAGGCCACTTCTCTGCCGCCGTGGAGAACGAGGTAGGTCCTGTCGCTCGTGAAGCGTCCGATTATGGACGCACCGGCTCCGGGATACAGCCTGGGGAGTTCGAACTCCTCGTTGTAGATCTGCACGACCTCGTATGCGATGTCCTGAGGGACCGCCAGCCCGAACCTCTCCTGCGTCTCGGCGCAGGCGACGACCTCCGGCGGCAAGTCCGGTACGGAGACGGGAACCTTGTCGAGCCACAGCTCTATGCCCATTCCGCCGTGCGAGGCCATCTCGCTGCTCACACAGGCGATACCGCCGGCGCCGAGATCCTTGAAACCGAAATCGACGCCTCTCTCGAACAGCATGTCGAGCACCCTGGCATTCGCCTCGGCGACGACCCGCTTCAGGAACGGGTCAGCGACCTGAACGGCTCCCATCCCCAGATCCGAATCGAGATCGGCGGACGCGAAGGTGGCTCCACCGAATCCCGTGGCGTCCGTGGGCTTCCCTACCAGGACGAGCACGTAGGGAGTGCCCCGGGCGGCGCCGGGAACGAAGCTGTGGATGATCCTGTCGTGACGGACGAGCCCTACGGACACGACGTTCACGAGGCAGTTCGATTCGTATCCCTCATGGAAGACGGTATCCCCGCCCAGGTTCGGAACGCCGAGAGCGTTGCCGTACTGCCATACTCCCTGCACCACACCCCGGGCCACCGCCCTCGAGGACGAGGAGGCGGGGGGGCCGAACCGGAGTAGGTCCATGACGCCTATGACCCTTGCTCCCATGCAGTAGACGTCTCTGACGATGCCCCCGACCCCCGTCGCCGCGCCCTCCACCGGCAGTACCTGGGACGGGTGGTTGTGGCTCTCGTGGGCCACCACGATGTCCCAGAGGTGCCCTCCGTGCTCTGCGAACTCCACGATCCCGGCATCCTCGCCGGGGCCGAGGACGACCTGCGGGGCGGACACGGGAAGAGTCTTCAGCAGCTTCCTGGAACTCTTGTAGGAGCAGTGCTCGCTCCACATGGTGTCGAAGAGGTGCAGTTCGAGCGGAGTGGGCATCCTGCCCACGAAGGAGGCGACCTTCACGGCCTCCTCGAGAGTCATGGAGAGCCCCCTCGACTGCAGTACCTCCGCTAGCTCGGCCGAGATGTCCTGCATATCACCTTCCGGTCAGGCGTGGTATTCCTGGAAAACGGCGGAGTCCAGCATGGAGAGGGCAGTCTCGACCGACAGATCGTCCGACGGCTGACATGTCCAGCTCCTCATCCGTACCGAGTCGATGCGGTCGCCTTCCTCGTTGCTGGTTCCGGGGATCTCCCGTGCAAGCCTGCTCATGACGATTTCCAGGCCCTCCTCGCCCGTTCCGGGCAGGAGGAGAAGGATGGAATCCCGCGATATCCTTATCCCGGTGTCGATGTTGCGCATCGCCGCCTTCAGATGGTTGGCGCACATGCGCATGACCTCCCGCGCCAGAAGGCGGTCGGGCAGCGAGCCCTGCGGGATCTGGAGCTCTATCAGGGACAGCGGGCTCGAGAAACGCCTCACCCTTTCGAGTTCCGAATCCATCCGGGTGCTGAGCTGGTTCCGCCCGGGGAGAGCGGTATCAGGATCGAGGTCCGCGGCTATTTCGAAGCGTTCGAGCAGACGGATGTTCTCGTTGGCTGCGGCTCCGATGGCGGCGATGGCCCGGACGCGCTCCCTCACGAGCGTTGCCGTCGGGGGGATCGAATTGAGGCAGAGCACGCCGAAGAGGACGCCCTGGCTCATCATAGGCGCCGCGAAATCGGGCACGTATCCCGGTATCGCCGAGGACTCGATCTGTTTCTTCACGAGGACGGACTCCCTGCGGAACTCCTCGGCCGAGAATATCCTCCCCGTCTCGGCCACGAAGCCTACGTGACCCTCGCCGACACCGAAGGCGAGATGGGTCCGGAGCCGGTCCGACAGCCCCTCCTGGAAGTCGAGGCTCAGTCTCCTGCCGGTCCTGTCGGCAAGGAAGATCGCAATCCCGGCGGCGCCGGTCATGTGCTTGACGGCCCTCGCCATGAATTCCGCCAGCTCCTCCGCCTTGCGGGCGGAGAATATCTGTTTCACGAACTCGGGCAGGAGGATGGCCAGATCCCTGTGCTGCTGTATCTCCCTGGCCTGGCCGGCGTTCTTCTCGGAATCCTCCCTGAGTTCCCTGCGCAGGTTCTCTATCTCCTTCATGCAGAGATTGTTGCGCTCTTCCAGAAGCTTCCGCCTGGATCCGGCAAGGAGTATGAAGTGAAGAAAGACAGCGGCTGCCAGGACGAATCCTGCAATTGCGCCAACTACATATTCCAATCCGGCACCTCCCTCCCGGAGGAAGACGGTTGCGACATCATGCGGCTGGATAATATCGGCGGTGCGGTCCGTCCCGCCAACACGCCGTCACCGGCGTTCCGGCAGCACTCTGCGGAGCATTTCGTCCTCGTGGCGTATGTGGCGCTCCAGGCTGCAGAGGTCGGCCAGCGCCGCTGGATCGAGCACGGAGGATATGTCGTCCTCCAGCGCGGCTTCGCGGAGGAAGCTCCCCCCGCTCTCCTGGGCGCGCATGGAGGCCCGCTGCACGGCTGCATAAGCCCTCTCGCGGGTATAGCCGCGGTCGATCAGGGCCAGCAGCACGGCCTGCGAGGCGTAGCGGTCCCCTCCCAGGGCGAGATTGCGCGAAACCGCCGTGGGGAAGATGCGCAGCCCCGAGGCGAGATCGGCGGCGCGCCCCAGAGCGTACAGGGCCACGCCGCAGGCGTCCGGCAGTATGAACCTCTCGGCGGACGAATGGCTGATGTCCCTCTCGTGCCAGAGCGCCGAGTTCTCGAGGCCGGTCTGAAGATATCCGCGGAGGAGTCTGGCGAAGCCGCAGAGCCTCTCGCTCTGTACCGGATTCCTCTTGTGGGGCATTGCGCTCGAGCCCTTCTGACCGGACCCGAAGGATTCCTCCACCTCCCCGACCTCGGTTCTCTGGAGGTGTCTGACCTCCGTGGCGAACCTCTCCACGGCCGTGCCGATCGAGGCGAGCGAGAACAGGAAGGCGGCATGCCTGTCGCGGGCGACGACCTGTGTGGCGACGTCCTCACGTCGGAGGCCGAGCTTCGCCATGACGTACTCCTCGACGGACGGATCGAGATGGGCATAAGTGCCGACGGCGCCCGACAACTTGCCAACGCAGGCTTCGGCAGAAGCCTCCGAGAAGCGGCGCTCCACACGCCGGCACTCCGTCAGGAATCCTGCGAACTTCAGCGCGAGTGTCGTAGGTTCGGCATGCATCCCATGAGTCCGGCCGATGCAGGCGATACCCCTTGTCCTCTCGACGAGAGACTCCAGCGCTCTGCCATAGGCGGCTAAAGCATCCGATATGAGCTTCGACGAGTCTCTGATCTGCATGGCGAGAGCGGTATCCAGTATGTCGCTGGAGGTCATCCCGTAGTGGATGTGTCTGGATTCGGGGCCGAGCCCCTCGGAGACGCAGGTGAGGAATGCGACCACGTCATGCCTGGTCTCCAGTTCTATCTCGGCGATCCGTGCCGGATCGAACCTGGCCCCCGCCCGGATCAGATCGAGGTCGCCCTGCGGAACCTCCCCGGCTAGGACGCGGGCCTCGACCGCCAGTATCTCGATGGAAAGCCATCTGGAGAAGCGGGACTCGTCGGACCAGATCGCTGTCATCTCTGGAACGGAATACCTGTCGATCAAGTCTTGACCTCCGGCTGTCGGGACGAATCGGGCCTGAACACGATCACCGGCCCATGATAAGAGCGAAAGCCAGGGATGCGGCTCCGGCTGCGAAGAGCGCGCCGTCTCCGGCGATGCGGGTGATCAGCTCGCCGGGGAACGGTGTGCGGCTGACGCGCGAATACCCCCAGAGAAGATACACGTTGCCTACCAGCGCGAAGAGCGCGCCCACGGGCAGGAATCCCGCGACGACGGACGCCGTGGTCAGGATCACGGGGGCGCCCATGAAGACCAGGAGCAGGTTCCTGCTGTTGCGGACGCCGAGGGCGAGCGGGATCGTGTCCCTCCCGATCATCGCATCCCCCTGGATGTCTACCAGGTCCATCATCAGCGACCTGCCCAGGAAAAGGAAGAAGAGATGAAGCGACCATACGGCCACCCCAGGCCAGGGTATCCCGTTCACGCCGCGGAGGCTTTCCGCCGCCACCGGAAGCAGGCTGAGGAATATGACCCAGCCCAGGGCGAACAGTATGTCGCGGGAGCCCGGGATCGCTCTCAGTCCGCCGGGAGGAAGCCTGCTGCTCCCCAGGAGCGGGCTGGAGTATGCCGCATAGAGTGCGAGAGACAATGCGTAGACGATCCCGTAGACGGCATCGAGCCTCAGGGCGAGGCAGACGGCGATGGCCAGCGCGGTCAAGCCGCTTACGGCGAAGGACTTGACGCGCTTCCGTATGAATACCTGCCTCTCCTCGCTCTCGACTCTGGAGAAGCCTGATTCGAGTATTGCGTTGAAGTTGTGGAGCGCGAAGAGCACGAGAGCCGACACTACGGACGGCAGGAGCCTGGACATGGCGCTCCTCCCCGTCATCGCCCCTCCGGCAAGGCCGATCAGCAGAGCCGTTACGAGGATATGCCAGTTGGCGAAGACGAGATTCCGGAGAATCCGGTAGGCCGCCCTCACCCGCGTTCCCTGGATCTCCTGGAGCCTGCCGAGCACCCTCCTGATGGCCCAGCTCGGAGTGGAGGCGCCTGCGGTCAGGACTATGCGTCTGAAGGCGCCGATGACCGCCGGATCGAGATCCTCCGCTTTTTCGACGAGCATGGCGGGCAGGCCGTGGTCACCTGCTATGGCCGCGAGACGCGCCGTATTGGCGCTGTCCCTCCCGCCGACGACCACTACGCAGTCGGCATTGGGGAACAGGCGACGCAGCTCCTCCTGCCTGGAGGAGGTGGACTCGCATATCGTATTCTCCCAGCGGAGGTTCGGAAACCGATCGAGGAGCGCTTCTACGGTCCTGTCGAAGAGTTCGTAATCCTGCGTGGTCTGCGAGAGAAGGAAGGGGTTCCCGAGAGGCGGGAGCGCCGCCACGTCCGAAGGGCCCTGGATCACGAAGGACGACTCCCCGCCCGCATAGGATCTCAGCGCTCTGACCTCCTGGTGCCCTGGATCCCCGAGTATTATCACGTCGTGGCCTTCCGCCCGCCTCGAACCCGCTACGGAAAGCGCCCGGCCGACCCTCGGACAGGTGAGATCCTTGATCTTGACGGATTCGTTTTCGGAAAGGATCCGCCGTTCCTCCAGAGTCGTTCCGTGAGTCCTGAGGAACAGTACCCCGCCGTCGGTCGTACACGGATCCTCGCAGCACTCGACCCCTCTCTCCGCGAGCGCTTCCAGCACGAGTGGATTGTGCACGAGCGGCCCGACAACGCGAAACGGACCCTTGCCCCGCTTGAGTTCGGCCAGGACCAGATCGACGGCTCTGCGGACCCCCCAGCAGAAGCCGGAACTCCTTGCGACCGTTACGCTCAATCAATCCTCCAGTAGGGGAGTATTCCCGGGATGGAATCCATAGGAGAGACATGTCGTGGTCGGAGACTCCCGGGCAGGATGGAAAAGAAGAGGGGCGCCGGCAAAGCCGGCGCCCCTGCAGCCACGAACCTGTAGAACCTTAGTTGTACAGGGCCTTGATGCTGCCCCAGGTGGAGCTGCTCAGAGCCATCGTGCCGGTGGTGCGGACGAAGTAGTCGCCCAGCTCGCCCCACGGCTCCCAGACGATGAAGTCGTCGCTGAAGAAGCTGTGGCAGACGGCCGGAGGACTGGGGTCGCCGAGGATCGAAGGCCAGCCGCCGCTGGAAAGCTCGGTGTTGGCGATGATCCAGAAATTGGCCTCGCAGACCAGCTCGGGGCTGTAGTTGGCGTAGCATGCCGCGTAGTGGAGAGCCGTGACCGAGGTCTGGTTGAGCTGGGTCACAGGAGCGCTGGCATCGCCGTTGTAGACTTCGCAGTAGAAGGAGGCGGTGTCCCAGGGATAGCTCGAGTGATGGAAGAACCAAAGCTCGGCGTTCTGGGCGTTCCAGCTCGAGCCGGAACCGCCGCCGAAGTCGGCGAGGTTGAACCAGGTGCCCCTGTAGAGCCCGCCCCAGGTCAGCCAGTTGGCCGTACCGTCATCGTACGACAATTGATCGTCCGTGTTGGGGATGGACAGAGGCTGATCGAGCCTCACGCTATTCGCGGCGAAGGCTGCGACAGCGAGAGCGGCAAGGACCAAAAGAACCCTCTTCATGGATGCCCCCTCTCTAGGGTTGTTGGGTATTCGCGGTGCTAGTATGGAAGAGGCATCCCGGGGTGTCAACCCCTGTGGCCGGATGCTCCGGGAATCTCCCTGAGCACCTTTCTCAACTCGTCTCTCAGCCTCGCGGCCTCCTCGAACTCGAGTCTGGCCGCTGATTCGAGCATCAGCTTCTCGATTCGCGCAGCCGCCCTCTCCGGATCCTCACCGGGATCGACCAGCGCGGCCGGCGCCTCGTCGCGCTTCATCGAATCAGCGATGCTGGTGGCGCGGATTATCTCCTCGCGGGTCTTCACAATCCCCCTGGGAACGACTCCGTGCGCGGCGTTGTAGGCCGTCTGTATCTCTCTCCTCCGCCCGGTCTCCGCGATGGCGTCACGCATGGAATCCGTGATCGAATCCGCATACATGACGACGCGGCCCGCGAGATTCCTCGCCGCCCTGCCGGCGGTCTGGATCAGGCTCGTCCTGGAGCGCAGGAAGCCCTCCTTGTCGGCGTCCATGACGGCCACCAGCGACACCTCCGGCAGGTCGAGACCCTCCCTGAGAAGGTTGACCCCCACCAGGACATCGAATTCCGCGAGGCGGAGTTCTCTGAGGATCGATACTCGCTCGAGCGCGTCTATCTCGCTGTGGACATACTTCGTCCTGATGCCGAGGCCGTCCATGTACGAAGCGAGCTGTTCGGCCATCTTCTTGGTCAGCGTGGTCACGAGGACCCTGCCGCCTTCCGCCGTCGTTCCGCGTATCTCTTCGATCAGATCGTCCACCTGACCCACTGCGGGCCGCACCAGAATGACTGGATCGACCAGGCCCGTGGGCCGGACGATCAGTTCGACCACGCGCTCCGATCTATCGAGTTCGTATTCGGCCGGAGTCGCAGAAAGGCAGATCTTCTGGCCGGTCATCCGCTCGAACTCCTCGAGGAAGAGCGGCCTGTTGTCGAGGGCCGACGGGAGACGGAAGCCGTGCTCCACCAGCGTCTCCTTCCTCGCCCTGTCGCCGCGGTACATGCCCCTGATCTGCGGGATGGTCCTGTGCGATTCGTCGATGAAGACGATCATGTCCCGGGGGAAGTAGTCGAGAAGGCATGCGGGCCTCTCCCCTTCCGCCCGCCCGGCCAGATGGCGGCTGTAGTTCTCGATCCCCGGGCAGAACCCCGTCTGGGAAAGCAGCTCCAGATCGTAGCCGGTTCTCGCCTGAAGCCTCTGTGCCTCCAGCAGCCTGCCTCTGGCCTTCAGCCAGAGGAGCCTCTCCTCGAGCTCCTTCTCGATCAGGGTGATGGCCCTGTCCAGGTCGGGCGCTGCGGTGACGAAGTGCTTGGCCGGATAGACGAAGACCCTCTCCATCTCCCCCAGCAGCGTCCCCGTGAGATGGTCCATCTCCCGGATGGACTCGATCTCGTTGCCGAAGTACTCCACCCTGATGCCCGTATCGGCGTAGGAAGGGACTATGTCGACCACGTCGCCCCTCACCCTGAACCTGCTCCTGGTGAGCGCTATGTCGTTGCGCTCGTACTGCATCTCGACGAGGGACATGCACAGCTTCTCGGGAGGGAGCACATCCCCCCGGGCAAGTTCGAGACCGACCGACCGGAAGGTGGAGGGGTTGCCCAGGCCGTAGATGCAGCTCACCGAGGCCACCACGATAACGTCGCGCCTCGACATCAGGGCCGCGGTGGCCTTGAGCCTCAGGCGGTCGAGTTCGTCGTTCAGGTCGGCGTCCTTCTCGATGTACATGTCCGAGGAGGGAATGTAGGCTTCCGGCTGGTAGTAGTCGTAGTAGCTCACGAAGTACTCGACGGCGGCGTCCGGGAAGAAGCCCCGGAGCTCGGAGTAGAGCTGGGCGGCGAGAGTCTTGTTGTGGCTGAGAACCAGGACCGGGCGGTCGAAACGCTCGATCACCTTTGCAATCGTGAAGGTCTTGCCCGATCCCGTGACCCCGAGGAGGGTCTGCCATTCGAACCCGGAGCCTATTCCGTCCGCCAGATCCTCGATCGCGCGTGGCTGGTCGCCGGCGGGCTCAAAGGCGGACTCAACCCTGAACAGCCCCACCGAGCGACTCCAGATCCAGCTCGAATGCAGCCACCGGCCGGGTTATCCCCAGTTCGTCGAGGATCGACGGATGAACCTCTCCCATGACGCCCGCCTCGCGTCCGTCCACCATCAGGGTGCAGGAGCGGCCCGGGATGAACCTGTCGTCCCCGGAGGGCGTCAGGGCGAGGCTGTGACCGCGTCCGTGGCAGATGAGCCCGATTACCGAGTGCACGTCCCCGAAGCCCGCATCGTTCCCCGAGATGGAGACGGCCAGTCTGACGACCGTGCGCAGGTCTCCGGAGCCGTTTTCGAGAACCTCGCCCACCTCGAAGACCCGGTGCGGGTACGGGGTGTGCGAACTCACGGCCTCGACCCCCAGAAGGCCTGGGATCAGGCTGTTCCTGACGGCGCCGTACTCCAGAGTCATGGGATTCTCGATCCTCACTATGCCCGGCGGGGTGCCCGGCCTGCCCTCCGAGGTGAGAATCGGCAGCAACACCTCCTCGCAACCTGCTCCGGCGAGCATGATCCTCACCGCGTCTGCCAGATCCTCGATCGCGGCGGAGGCTCCGATCGTATAGCCCTCCGGCATGAGGGGCTCGAACCTGTTCAGTCCGTACCCCACGGCGATGTCCTCGATCAGGTCCACCTCGTGCATCCCGTCGTGCCTGTACGGCGGCATCCGGGCTTCGACGACGGCGCCGTCTATTGTCCAGGAGTCCCATCCCATCCCGGCCAGCGAACGCTCTATCGCGGCATCGTCGGGGAGAATCCCGAGGACCGTCGATATGCGCTCCCGGGTGGTCGAGAGGGTGTCGCAGAACCTGCGGGGCGTTATCGAGACGGAGCCGCCGTCGGGGGTTTCGCGGGGATACCCGATCTCCACGGGTTCGATCCTGAATCCGCGGTCCTCCAGGTTGCATGCTAGTATCGAGGCGGTAAGGCCGACGGTGTTCCAGTCGGTGCCTGTGACCTCGCAGAAGAGATCGCGGTCGCCGACCGAGACGCGGCCGGTTCCCTCGCTGTTGATGACGGGAGGGAACGACAGCACGCTGCCGGAGGAGTCCGAGATAAGGGGACAGAGCGCCCCCTCTTCCACGAGGTGGGCGTATTTCCTGCCGGTCTCGGTGTCGCTCAACACCCCGGACAGGGTCATCTCCGAATCGCACCCGAGCGGGGTGAAGCGAACCGAATCGCGGGGAACGGCCGAATACCTCACCGGGAAGGAGATGCACCCGCTCCTGTAGAATCCGATGGCGGCGGTCTTCCTGTTTCTGCCGAAGGAGCCCGCCAGCTTCTCTTGGGCGGCCACGAGAGCGGCGAGAGCCTCCTCGTCGATCGGAGGTCCGGAGGCCTTGAAGGCGGCTATCCACGGCCGGACGGCGGTGACCGAGTCATCCACCTCGATCCGTACCGAAGGTTCCGGGAGATCGACCAGATATCTGCGGGAGTAGCCGTTCAGGGCCGAGATGCCCCGCGCCACACCCTCCGCGCACCAGAGATCGGGGCGGTTCGTGTCGTTGAGTTCGATCTTGAGCAGCTCGCCACCGGTCTTGAGTTCGCCCTTGAGCGAGGCGAGAAGCTCCTCCAGGACCGCGTCGTCCCCGGGCAGAGAGGGGCAGAGCCTCTCGAGATCCCTCCGCGCGACCTCTATCTTAGGCATCGGCCACGCCTCCCCCGCCTCCCGGCATCCTCTCGGGTCTCACCCTCATGGCCCTCAGCCTCCCAAGGTCGTCCGTCATCAGATCCCTTATGTCGGCGAGTCCCATGGCGGTCATCGCCATCCTGTCGAGCCCCAGCCCCCACGCGATCACGGGCACCTCGACCCCGAGGGGTTTCGTCACCTCGGGGCGGAACAGGCCCGCCCCCCCCATCTCCATCCAGCCTATGGACGGATGGCGGATGTGCATCTCGACGGAGGGCTCCGTGAAGGGGAAGTAGCCCGGATAGAGCTTGTGCTCCGTGGCTCCCGCTATCCTCTCGGCGAAGAGGCGGAGCAGGCCGACGAGATGCCTGAGGTTGATGTCCTCCCCCAGGACGATGCCCTCGACCTGGAAGAAGTCGGGCAGATGGGTGGCGTCGACCTGGTCGTACCTGAAGCATCTGGCTATGGCGAAGTACTTGCCCGGGACGGAGGGGGAGGACGCCATCCACCTCGCGGAGAGGGCCGTCCCCTGGGATCTGAGTATGGGAAGACCGGCGCGCGACTCGTCATAGTCGTAGGACCACCCCCGGCTGCCCGTATCGCCTCCGTCCCTGTGGGCCGAGGCGACCTTCGCGAGGATGTCCGCCGCGGGGGCGAACCGCCTGCCTCCGGTGTCGAGGAAGTAGGCGTCGTGGATGTCGCGGGCGGGGTGGAACTGGGGCATGAACAGGGCGTCGTTGTTCCAGAACTCGCTCTCGGCGATCGATCCCCTCATCTCGCTGAATCCGAGGGCGAGGAACTTCCTCCTGACGGAATCGAGGAAGACCCTGTAGGGATGCAGACGGCCGGAGTGGATCCTGGCGGCCGGTATGTCCATCTCGTAACGCCTGAACCTGAGGCCGCGCCAGGAGCCGTCCGCGAGCATCGCCGGCGTGAGCCGGCCGGCTATCCTTCCGGCCTTCGCCCGTTCCAGGGCCGATCTTCCGTTCTCGTTTATGGAGAGCTTCTGCCAGGTCGAGGTGGAGAGCAGGAACTCGGCCCTTCCCCTGCCGCGTTTCGGGCTCCTGTCGGAGACCATCGCCGCCACTTGGGGATCGAGGCTCTCGAGGACGACCGTCCCGCCCTGCGACAGCGGGGCGTACACCTGCTCCCACAGAAGGCCGAAGACCCCCCGTTCAGAGCCGGCGGATTCGAGCCTTCCGCCATCGCGCCTGACGAGGCCGCTCCTGGTCAGGGCGCCGAGGGCGCTTCCCCACCTGGCGGGATCGAACCTGCTGTCGGCCTGGATGGCGGCGAAGTCCCCGGTGCCTTCTTCCACCATATCCAGAAGCAGCAGCTCGGGCGTTCCGCCTGCGGCTGCGCACTCCTCGCCGAGCGGACCGAGCAGGACCCTGGTCTCCCCCGAGGCGCCGGCCTCGTCGACCAGCCCTCTGGAGATGAGCCACTGGGCCGCCCGCCTGTAGGAGCCCTCCCCGCCTATCCCGCTCTTCTCGATAATCTCCTCGTCCCAGGCCTCGCCGACCCCGTCGAGGTAGGAGAGCAGCGTCAGCTCCAGCGGATGAAGATCCCTGTCCTCCAAGCCGTCATCCTCCCGTCGTCCACAGGACCGTGTCCGGGTCGATGAATACGCCCTGTTCGGGCCTCGGCACACGGTTCTCGCCCTTCAGGACCGATCCGCAGTCGGGGCAGAGCGCCGTCCTGGGATCGATGGTAGCGTCACAGACCGGACAGACGAGCCGCAGCCTCGAATCGACATAGGCGGCCAGCTCGCCCGCGGTAATCCTGCCGTTCCCGTCAGCGTCGGCCTCGCCTGCTGATCCGTCCAGGAGGATCGGGGTGAGGATCCTCTCGCTGACGCTGAGATCCTCCCTGGCCGCCGTGAGCACGAGGACATTCGATCCTTCGCCGAAGTCGTTGACCAGCCCTCCGGAGTGGCAGGCGTCGACGAGCAGGACGACCGACGCCTCCCGGCCGGACAGGCGCCCGGAAAGCCAGTCGTCGTCGATGTCCTCATCGTAGAGGCAGAGAGTCTCGTTGGCCGAGTCCGGCTCCTCGGGTCCGCCCGATCCCGGGATGTCCTGGCTGCCGTGCCCGCTGAAGAACACGAAGAGCAGATCGCCCTCGCCGGCGGCGGACAGAACCCGGGTCACCGCGTTGCGGAAGGCGGCCGCGGTGGCCATGTCGTCGACCAGGAGGACGATGTGGTCCGGCGGGACGCCCTGGCTGTTGACGAGGAACCGGTAGAAGTCCAGCGCATCCATGCTCGCCCGTTCGAGTACGTTGGCGGCGGATGGATAGCCGCTTATCCCGACCACTATGGCCCATGTCTCGCCCGGGCCGCCGGGAGCCGCGAGGGGCTCCCTCCCGATGCTTTCGGTGGAGAGCGTGAAGGATCCCCGGCCTCTGCGCTCGTAAGCATAGACTGTGACGGAATAGAGGGCGGCCTCCGGGCAGTAGAACGAGATTTCCTCGTCTCCCGCGGCATCGGCGGAGCTGATCCACCCCTGAGCCATCCTGTCGATGCCCGGGCCGGAGACGAAGAGGTCGAAGTCGGTCTCCCTGTCCGATCCGCGCAGCTTGATGCTCAGGACGGCATCGGCCTCGGACTGGACGAGGAACGTCGCTACGGGCGCCTCCGGGCTCAGCTCCCCGGTCGCCGTCCCGTCGAGGATCGTTGCCTTGGATGGAGATATGACGAGCCTGCAACCGGTCGGACCGACCGCTCCGGAGTAGCTCGGGCTGACCCATAGGGTGTCCCCGCCGGCGAGCCATACCGTGAGCCGTTCGTCGCCTCGCTCGGTCGTGAGGGAGATCCGGGGCGGACCCTCGCTTCGGAAGACGGTGAAGTCGCCATCCCTGGTCTTCTCGAAAAGGGCGGATATCTCGAACATCCCGTCGCGGGGGGCGGTGAACCCGACAATCTGCGTCCTGCCGGACGACACGGTCAGGGTGGTGTCGACCCTCTCCCCTGAGAAGGCCTCCAGATCCCCCTGCTCCCGCAGATCGAACCTTATCCTGCCGGAATCGCCCGGGTCGTAGGCTGTGACCTCCGCCAGGAAGCCTCCGCCGCCTGCCGGGAGGAGCAGCGCCTCCTGGCATGAATAGCTGGATGAGCCGGCCAGGTACACGCCTTCGGCGTCATAGATGGTCAGGTCGATGTCGCCGGATTCGGACGGGCTTCCGAGCGTCAGCAGCCTCCTCCGGTCGGACGGATCGATGCGGAACCGTGCTACGTAGTTGTTACCGTCCAGGGTTCCGGTTCTGGCTCCGGAGAGCGTGGGGAAATCACCTCGACGCGTGGCCGCGAGGGAGAAGGAACCGTCCCCCGCCTTGTTGTACCTGGACACCACCACGATCAGCGTATCGGACGCCGTGGCGGAAACCAGCACGGACTCGTCGCCCCCTGTGCCGTAGCTTCCCGCCCAGAGGTCCGTTCCGTTCCCGTAGACCTCCAGATCCAGGTCGGTTGCGCTTCCTCCGACCAGTTCGAACAGCCACTCGCCCTCACGGGACGGGACGAACCGGAAGGCCTCGCTCATCTCGCTGCGGGAGACGCTCCCGGTCTGTCCGAAGGCCGGATTCATGGGCAGCGGGGCCTTGTCGGAGACGGAGACGACGGCTTCGGTACCCGGCTCGCCCGCAACCTCGATGAAGAACCAGTAGTCGCCGAAGGCCGAGAGGGACAGGGCTCCCCTGTTGCCGGAGGCCAGCGTCCTGCCGTCCTCGTCGTAGGCCGTCAGACGCACGGAAGACGGTTCCGCCGTCACTCTGAGGAATACGTAGCTCTGTTCGAGGATCCTCACCCATCCGGATCCGTCCTCGAGAACCACCGGACGGCTCTCCCCCGAGAGCATCAGGGGCACATCGTCCGCAGGCGGGAGAACGCTGCCCAGGACGGCTGTCAGAATCAACGGGTTCATCAGTCCTCCTGAAGCGGCGGAACGGATCAGTCGCACTCGCTGCGGTTGACGGAACTCCGTGGAATCAAAACGCTATTATGGCGAATCTAGAGGACGGCGGCGAAGGGGTTGCTGCGCATCTCCTCCCCTACGGTCGTATCCGGCCCGTGCCCGGGATGTACGACGGTGGAGGGAGGCAGGGCGAAGATCTTCCTCCTTATGGAATCGATCTCCGTCTCCATCGATGCCCCCCAGAGATCTCCGATGCCGGGCAGGCTCACGACGCCCACGGAACCTTTGAAGAGCGTGTCCCCCGAGAAGAGGTGCCCGGGAAACAGCAGGCCGACGCTTCCGGGGCTGTGTCCGGGAAGGTGGATCACGGTGCATTCGAGGCTGCCCGAACGGAGGGTCCCGCCATCGACGAGGTCGATGTCGAGGGGGCCGGTGGAGATCGGTTTCCCGAAGAACGCCGAAGCGTTCAGGGCGGGATTCTCGAACATGGGCAGGTCTGCTGGATGGCCGGCGAGCCGGGCTCCCAGGCGGTCGCGCCAGTACCGGGCATCGGAGATATGGTCCAGGTGGCCGTGCGTAAGCACTATGATCCCGACGCGCCATCCCGAGACCATGGCTTCCACGCCTGACCTCTCCGACTCGTTCGTAGTCGAGGGATCCACCAGTATGGCGTCACGGGTCTCCGGATCGCCCGCCAGGTAGCACCTGGTCCAGCTCCAGTCCCTCGCAACGCCAGTGGAGCGTATCTCCATCGTCTCAGGTGATCTCGTCGGCGAAGGAGCCGAATCCCGTGTGCATCGCCTGTATTCCTTCCGAAGCCCTGAGCCGCACGGCCAGATCGAACATGCACAGCAGGGCGTATCCCCGGAGATCTCTCCGGTACGACACGGATGTGGTCAGCTTGCCTCCGGGCCAGGGCATGTGAAGGCTTTCGAATTCCTCAGGGGGCAGATACCGGGGCCATACCGAGAACGTCACCCTGAGGCAGGGGGCGAAGGGATCGGGAACGCGCATCATCGTTTTGAGGAGCTGGAAGTCCCCTCCGAGATGATGGACGGCGGATCTCATCTGCGCAGGAGTCCTCCTGCCGTTGGAGCCTGGAGAGGGCAGCCTGGTCACGAAGTCGAGCCCCTCTGCCGAAGGATAGCCCAGCTCGAGCAGGGCGGAAGACTCGTCGAGACATGCCGCGAACAGTTCCGACGCCGAATCGGCCGGGAGGGAGGCGGAGACCTCCGCCAGGTCGGGCCATTTGCTGAGGGTTCTGGACAGCTTCTCCACGCGCGAGCCCGCTGCGCTCCGCGAGATCTCCCTGACGTGATTCCTGAGGGAGGCGAACTGGGGGATCCATACGGTGGCCCTCCTGCCTCCGCTCCACAGGGCCATGTGGTAGAGCGCGAGCGATACCTGCCAGGAAGTCTGGAAAGCGCTGGGGAAGCGGGTCAATTCCGTGCCCTGGGATGGCAGGTCTTCATCACTTCGACCAGCCAGGTCCTGTCTATGTCCGTATAGATCTGGGTGGTCCTGATGTCGGCATGACCCAGAAGCTCCTGGACTACCCTGAGGTCGGCGCCGCCCTCCAGAAGATGCGTGGCGAAGGAGTGCCTGAGCGTGTGAGGGTGGACCGTAGCCGGAAGCCCCGCCGTGAGCGCCGCCTTTTTCACCATGTTCCAGAAGGACATTCTCGAAAGGGGTCTTCCGCCGCGCCCGACGAATACGAACCTGCTGGGGCGACCGCGGAGGAGTTCCAGCCTGGGCGCCCCCATGTAGCGGGACAGCCATGAGACTGCAGGGCCGCCCAGGGGCAGCAGCCTCTCCCGGCCTCCCTTCCCGAGGGGTCTCACAGTGGATTCCTCGAGGGAAAGCCTGTCCGTGGTCAGCCCTGTGACTTCGCTCTCGCGCAGGCCGCACCCGTATGCGAGTTCGAGCATGGCCCGGTTCCTGGTCGATACCGCCGTCGTCCCGTCGAACGCCTCCACGAGAGCAGCCGCGGCGACGGGCGAGAGGACGTCCGGAAGCCTGTCCGGAATCTTCACGGAAACCGTTCCCTCCACCGGATTGTCGGCCCTCAGGCCCTCCGAGGCGAGATAGTCGAAGTACCCCCTCAGGACGGAGAGCTTCCGCCTCACCGAGGAGGGGGAGAAACCCGAACCGCCCAGGGATGCCGCGAACTCGGCGATGCTTCGGGCGTCGGCATCGGGGAGCCCGGTGCCGCGGTCGGCGAACCATTCGGCGGCGGAGGCGAGATCGGTGGAATAGGCCGATATCGTGGCGCGGGAGAGGGATTTCTCCAGCGCGGCGTAGTCGAGATAATCGCGGATGGTATCATCCATTGCGCTTCAGCCAGGCGATGAAGCCGCCCTGGTTCGAGGCGGGAGCCGACCTGTACGGTACGGTCGAACTCAGGCCCACGGTAACCCCGGGTCGTTCCAGAAGGGCCGCGATCTCCCTCGCCTTCTCGTGAGACTGTCCGGAAACGATCCTTGTCGGCAGCCGCCTGTCCAGAATGGCCATCGCCTCCTCCCGCCCGAACTCCAGCCCCTCGCACAGAGTCCCGAGAAGACCCTCGACGGCGTCCTGCGAAATCGAATGGAGATAGACCGAGAGCGCCGACCCAGGAGGAGACGGTACTGGATGGAGCATGGGCGGAGTCTCGCAGGAGGAAGGGGGTATCCTTCCCAGATCCTCGAGCGAGGGGAGAACCGGGGGTTCGACGGGAGCCATGCCCGGCCACCTGAAGATGATGACCGGAGGAGCCTCGCTCGTCATCGGGCCCCCGGGGATCACCGGAGGCGCGCGAAACGCAGCCGTCTGCGGCGGGTCACTGAGGGCACAAGCCTGTCCGCCTTCTTCAGGTTTCCCTGACGGGGAGACCGGGAAGGGTCCGGCCACGGTCTCCGCGCCGCCGGGCGGCGGCGATGCGGCCCTGACGGATTTCGGAGCCTCGACAGGCGCCGCCTTCGGCTCCACCTGTGCAGTCGCGGCAGGCTGGACGGGCCTGAGATCGACCATGCCTCCCGCCTCGACCAGCGCCCTCTTGATCCTCCTCGCAGTCTCGTAGTCCACGGAGTCCTTCAGCACGAAAGGAATCCTGGAGAGCCACACGACGATCTGCTCCTGGGGAAGCCCGGAAAGCCTCTGAAGCGTCTCGCGGAGCCTGGCCCTGTGTCCGGGCTTGAAACCGGTCAGCACCACGCGGAAGGCGGGAGTCTCCGGAAAGGCCGCCTGACTGACGGTACAGCTCAGACCCAGATCCCCGAGGGTCCGGGCCAAGGCCCTGGCCCTCGGCTCGTCGAAGTCATCGCCTACGGTCAGACCCGTCCTCCGGAGTGCGAGCAGAACCTCGCCCCGGCTCAGGCCGGTAAGCTCCTCGAGTGTGGCGAGAGTCCCCGGCGGAGGGTTCTCCGCGCGGACGAGGACCTTCCAATTCACCTGGAGCCTGTCTGAGCCGACTGTCTCCTCGCGAGATGAATCCTGTCGCCGACCTCGATCAGATCTCCCGTGATGTTGGCCGATACGAGGGCGGAGCATGTCGTACGCTCGGTCGTCAGAACGACCAGCTCGGAGATGGGGATGTCCGCGGTGACGACCCTGTTCCCGGAGATGTCGTACGCCATGTCCCCGTAGTTGTAGACGACGAACACGTCGCCCGGCCTGAGACCGGACTCGGAACCCCTGTTGAGATAGACGACGTCATATGTGTAGGAGCGGGTGAGGAGCGGGTTCTGAAGCCCTATGACCCATGCCGTCATGTCCTCGGATGCCGGGCGGGTGTTGATCGGGATGTCGGCGGCCCGTTCGTACACGACCACCAGGTCTCCGGCGTTGATCTGCATGTTGCTGTGCTCCACCAGGGCGATCGAAGTGTTCTCCGACGGTTCCAGAATCCTTATCAGGCCGGCGACCCTGACTATCGTGCCGATTTTATTCCCGGTCTCCGGGTCGACTGCCTGCTCACCGACGTTCAGGATCTTGAACACGCTGTTCACGGACACTCCGTCGGCGGTGCCCATGTCGATCTCCACGAGGTCGCCCGCATAGGCGTCATCGTTGGACACGATCCCCTGGTCCTCGACGTTGACGGCGAGAACCACCCCGGGAGCGGGAACCGGATTGACGGCCACGAAACCGGCCGATTCCAGGCGTATGCGGCTGATAATAGGAGTCGAGGCCGTCAGGGTGGGGGCCGGAGCCACCGTCACCGACTGTGTTCTTGTGGGCGCCGGCGCGCCGACGGTTCCAGCGATGTCCGGGAGGACGATGTCCATCCCCGGGACAAGGTATTCCACGCCCATGATGGAGGGATTGGCCGCCAGGATGTCGTCCCAGTAGTCGGGAGTTCCGTAGAAACGGATCGAGAGATCCCAGAGAGTATCGCCGTAACCGATCGTGTAGGTCGTCGCCGAGGCAGAGGCAGTCCCGGCGAAAGCCATCAGTACGAGGCCGCAAATGACCGAATGCATCCGACACCTCCAAATCCTCCCGGGCTGCCGTCTGCGAATCCTCACGGACCGATCCGGCCGACCCGGCATGGCTCACGACACGAATATCATAACTTCATAAAATCTTAAGTTAGTTGGAACGCCAAGTCAATGAGCCGTCACCTGCCGGGGAAGATCGCGGTAAGGTTTTCTGTTCCATCGCTCTCGACCGTTATCGAGACGGTGTAGTACCCGGCGGCCGCGCCGGTAGAAGGGGCGTTCACCGCCAGTTCGAGGTACCCGTCCGTTTCGGCCACGGAGGCCCAGCTCTCACCTATGGTGAAGGGATCGCCGTCCTCGCCGATCCGCCCGACGAGGCTCCCGTCCAGTGACTCCGGCGAGAGGGAGATGGTGGTGGCCGTGCGTTCGAGCCCCTCTGGTCCGACCGTTCCCGTACCTACGACGGAGCTTCCGCCCGCCAGGATGACCACCCTCGCGCCCCGCTCCACATAGAGATGCGTGTCGCACCAGCCCGAGCCGGCGTGTACGTCCAGGAGCAGGTTCCGTACCGATGCAGGCCCCCAGGTTATGACCGCCACGTCCCGCAGCCGGGCCGATGCTTCGATGCCGTCGCCCGAAACCGAGAGAGTGCCGGACTCCAGGGAGACGTCCCCTCGGTAGAGCGCTCCGCTGCGCAGGAGCACCGACGCCCGGCCGCCGGGAATCTCTACCGAGAATCCCTTGAATGTCGCACTGGCGCCGTCCAGCGCCGTGAGTCTTCCGGAAACGACGCGGCCGCTTCCATCCACCAGCCTGTCGGGAGCCCTCCCGCATGCCGCGAGTGCGAGGGCCGCCGCGAGTATCGCCAGCCTCTTCATGATACACCGCCCTCGACCAGGAAGATGCCTGCGGCATCCTCGATCCTGTCAATCGCCACGAACTCCATATCGCTCCTCAGGGACTGGTCGATCTCCTCGAGGTCCCTTGTGTTGTCCCTGGGATGAAGCACCTTCCTTATCCCGGCCGCGTGAGCGCCGAGCACCTTCTCCTTGATGCCGCCCACCATCATCACCCTGCCGTGCAGCGTGAGTTCCCCAGTCACGGCGCAATCGGACCTGAGAGGCCTGCCCGTGACCGCGGAGAGAATGGACAGAGCCATCGCCACGCCGGCCGAGGGCCCGTCCTTGGGAGTCGCCCCCGCCGGGACGTGGACATGGATGTCGATCTTCTGGAAGTCACCGGTGTAACCGTAGGAGGCCGCATGCGCCCTGACCCAGCTCAGGGCCGCCTGGGCGGACTCCTTCATGACGTCTCCGAGCTGCCCCGTAAGGGAGAGCTTGCCGGTGCCGGGCATGGTCGTGCTCTCGACGAAAAGGATCTCGCCGCCGGCCTCCGTCCAGGCCAGGCCCGTGGCCACGCCCACCCTCGGTTCACGCCCCGCCGTCTCGGAGAAGAACTTCACGGGGCCGAGGAAGTCCGCGACAGTGCCGCCCGTGATGCTCGCCGCGACGTTTTCCCCGGAAGCCACACGGACGGCTATCCTCCTGCAGATCTTTCCGATCTGGCGCTCCAGCTCCCTTACTCCCGCCTCTCTCGTATAACCCTCGATGATGGCGGTGAGACCGCTCTTGTGGAATCTCGCGTTTCTCCCCACCAGCCCGTTGTTCTTCACCTGCTTGGGAACGAGGTAGCGCTTTGCGATCTCCAGCTTCTCCGCCCCCGTGTAGCCGGACAGCCGCAGGATCTCCATCCTGTCCAGCAGCGGGGGAGGAATCGTGTCGAGCTGGTTCGCCGTCGTGATGAACTCGACCTTNNGCGGAGGTCGGATCGCCCCTGAAATCGCGGCCGATCTTGTCGACCTCGTCCAGCATGAAGACCGGGTTGTTGGTGCCGGCCTCCCTGAGCCCCTGGATTATCCTGCCGGGCATGGCTCCGACGTAGGTCCTCCTGTGACCCCTTATCTCCGCCTCGTCGTGCACGCCTCCCAGCGAGATCCTTACGAAACGCCTCCCCATCGCCCTGGCGATGCTCTGGCCCATCGAGGTCTTACCTACGCCAGGAGGCCCGACGAAGCACAGGATCGGGCTTGCGGCCGACGGATTGAGCTTCTTGACCGCCAGGAACTCGATGATCCGCTCCTTCACGTCCTTCAGGTCGTAGTGGTCCTCGTCGAGTATGGACCTGGCCGCAGCGACGTCGAGTGAGTCCTGGGAACCCTCCAGCCACGGCAGCGTGGCGATCCACTCGATGTATGTCCGGGAGACGGCCACCTCCGGTGTTCCCGGAGGCATCCTGGCGAGCCTGTCGAGCTCTTCCTCCGCAGCCTTCCGCACCTCATCGGGCAGGTTCACCACGGCCAGCCTGTCGCGCAGCTCGGCGGCTTCCGGGTTGTCCCCCTCCCTGGAGCCCAGCTCCTTCTGGATGGCCTTCATCTGCTCCTTGAGCCAGTATTCCTTCTGGTCCTTCTCTATCTCGGACCGGACCTGACTCTGTATCCGGTTGCGGAGCTTCAGGATCTTGACTTCCTTGGCCATCAGGTCCGAGAGGAGGTGCAGCCGCCTGAGAATGTTGTCCTCTTCGAGAATCCGCTGCTTCTCCTTCACGCCGGTCTCGATCCCTCCGGCGGCCACGAATCCCAGTCTCTCGGGGTCCCTCAGCAGCCCTACGAGCTGGACCTCGTCCGGCACCCCGGGCGAAAGTTCGACTATCTGCTTGAGCTGCATCTCGATGTTCTTGCGCCAGGCCTCCAGTTCCTCGTCCCGCTGGGGCCACTGGGTATGGAGCCTCTCCACCCTGGCGACGAAATAGGGGGTGGTCTGCACGTACTCCAGTATGCGGAACCTCACGAGGCCCTTCAGACTGAGCCTGATGACGTCGCCGGGGAACCTGTAGAGCTTGACTATTCCGGCGGCCGTCCCGACGCTGTAGAGATCCTCCGGATCGACGGGGATGGAGTCCGGATTGCTCGCCGCTATCAGACCGATGATCTTGTTGCCCACCACTGCGTCGTCCACCAGGCCGATCTGCGCGGCATCGGTCACGGTGAGGGGGATGAGGCCGTAGGGGAAGGCCACCCCGTCCTGCAGCGGAAGGATGGGGATGGTTTCGGGGAGTCTGAATTCCGTTTCGTCAGTCATCTGAAGTCTCCCAGTCGATCCTTATGCCCACCGGCCGGGCCTCGGACCGCGGCATCTCGATGCAGAGGACTCCGTTCTTC
The DNA here is from genome assembly GCA_001618605.1 of Candidatus Fermentibacter danicus. Classification (GTDB taxonomy): domain Bacteria; phylum Fermentibacterota; class Fermentibacteria; order Fermentibacterales; family Fermentibacteraceae; genus Fermentibacter; species Fermentibacter danicus. The sequence continues at coordinate 34,575 of LKHC01000089.1, read as the reverse complement.
ATCGAAGCCCTTGTTCTCTCGACGTCGATACGGTAAGGGAGTGGAATCTCCCTCTCGAAGCGGCCCGTCCTGATCTCCAGCCTCTCTGCCGGCATGCCTGTTTCCGGCGGCCTGCGGATTCCCCGGACGATGATGGAACGGGCGTTGGCGAGGAGTTCGACCTCGGGCAGGCTCATCCCCGGCAGCTCGACATGGAGGACGAGCATCTCCCCCGTCTCGTACAGGTCCACGGAGGGGGTCCAGTATTCGGAAAAGCCCTGGATCAACTGACCATCCGCCGTCCTAGTCGATGTCGAAGCGGACCTGGACGGTAGTGGAAACCTCGACCGGTCGGCCGCCCTGGGTCGCCGGCTGGAAGCGCCACTGTCGCACGGCGTCTGCAGCGGCCTGACCGCAGCCCAGACCGAGCGGGTCGTTGGTGACGGTGACGCCGGTGACCGAGCCGTCGGTTCCTACCTGTACGTCGAGAGTGACGTACCCGTGAATATCTCCGCGCTGTCGGGCCATGCCCGGGATGACCGGGGCGGTCTGGGATATCGCGAAGGGCGGCAGGACCGGCTGTTCCTCTATCACTTCGGGCTGCTGCCGCCTCTCTGCAGCCGTGTACCTGATCATCGTGTCCTCGCCGAGGGAGATCGTGACCGAGCTGGTCTGATCCTCGTAGTCGGGGTTGGTCAGCGTGACCGAGTAGGTTCCCGGCTCGAGCTCTATCGGAGGGAGAGGAGTCTGCCCGTAGGACCGCCCGTCGATGGAGACGTCCGCCCAGGGTTCCGGCCCGATCAGGAGCCTGCCCGTGGTCGCGATCTCGACCGGCGAGACCGTCTGGCTGAAACCATCCGCACCCAGCGTGATGGATCGGCTCCAGTCCTCGTGGCCCTCCATCCTGATCAGCAGCGTGTGCTGTCCCCTGTCGGCTATGTGCGTGACCCTCCTGCCGGTTCCGACCTGGACGCCGTCCACGATGAAGACGGCGTTCCCCTCGACGTCCCCGGCGAGAGTGAGGGAGATCTGGGACGTCTGGGAGGAGAGCAGGGCCAGCGACTGGTCGAAGCCCCCGGGAGTGTCCACCAGGACACTCTCGGGCAGGGAGTTGTAACCCCGCAGGACGGCCTGGAAGACGTGTGGCCCGGTCGGCAGGTTCACGGAGGCGGAATCGGTCTCGACGCCGTCCACGAGGAAGGTGACCTCGCCCGGAGCGGGCTGCGGATCGCCCTGGGGCATCAGCAGGCTGAACCGCACCCGGGTAGTGTTCGTGCCGAGGGAGTCCAGATCTATCGTCTCGTTCATCGAGAAACCCTGCTGCACGTCGAGCGACCTGGAGTACACCTCGTAGCCCTGCGCCCTTATCTCGAGCTGCTTGGCTCCGAAATCGCCGCCGGCGGCGATGAACCGACCGGTCGAATCCCGGGACATGGCGACTCCGTCGAGAGTGATCGACATGTCCTCGGGGCCGTTCACCGAGATGGCTATCGAATAGGGCTGGAGCGGCGGAGCATCGGGGAGCGCGGGGCGCCTGGGCTTCAGTATGGCGAGGAGGCCCAGAACGATGACGGTGAGGGCGATGACGCCCACCACGATCATCAGGACAGGGTTCTTCCTCTGTTCCGTTCCGGATTCGGCCGGCTTCCGGACGGCCTGTACGCGCGTTTCGGCCGGCTGGACCACGGCGACCCGCTCCCTCGCCGGCGGAGCCGGTTCGGCGACGGCCTCGGCCTCGACCCCGACGGGGGCCACGACCCTGGAAAGCTTCTCGTAAAGCTCCATGATCGTCGAATCACCGGGGTACATATTCCGGGCCGATTCAGCCTCCTCGAATGCCGCGGCATAGTCGGAGGCTGAGATTCTCTCCCTGATCGAGGCGATGCATTGCCCGGCGCCGTCCGGAGCTTCGGCCTCCATCGGCACGGGCTCCTCCGCTTCGGGCGCTTCGATGAGATCCTCTCCGTCGAGGTCGAAGGCCTCCTCCACCTCAGCGTATTCGTCTTCGGCGGGGACGGCGGCGGCCGACTGGTCCGGGGCCTGGACCTTCTCGAGTTCGGCTACGAGCTTCGCGAGCCCGGGCGCCAGGGGCCAGAAGTTGAAGATGTTCCAGGCCTGCTCGATGGCTCCCGCCGGATCGCCGGACCTCAACCTCGTGAATCCGAGGTCGGCCAGGTTGTTGGCCTTGATGTGCCTCTTGATCGCCCTGATCCTGCGGTTGATCTCCTCGTTTTCGGAATCCTGCCGCCTGGCGCGCTCGAGTTCCTGCAGAGCCCTGATCTCGTCGCCGGCGTCCATCGCTTCCTGCGATCGCCTGATGCATTCATCCACGAAGCCCGTCGAGTCGGCCCCGGAGGTGACTTCCTCAGCGGCATGGGCCCTCATGGATCTGGATCTCTTGAAGACCTTCATCGCTGCGATCTCGCGCTCGATGCTCCGGATTCCCTCCCTGACCTCGGCGTTCGCGGGATCGATATCCAGGGCCTTTTGCAGCGTCAGGAGGGCCTGATCGCGGTCACCCGACTCCATCTGACTCCTGGCTGTGTTCAGGAGATCAGCGACACGATCTTCGGATGCGCTCATCAATCCCCCTTGTCCGGGTGTCCCGGACGAATCGCCGGGAATGTACGCGGTTCAGCCCGGGCCGTCTCGGAACCCCATTGCCAAAAGGACCCCATTTCCCCAAAACAATATAAACAGCGTCCAGCCGCTGACAACCGTATGATATGCGCAGACCCCGGATTCGCACGGATCCAGACCGGGGCGTTTTACACGACATGCGACGCACCCGCGCCGAATCTTCTTCTCATCTCCTCCACGGCGGAGGCTCCGGGAGCGCCGGCCCGGGCGAGGGCGGAAGCCTCGACCAGTAGATCCTCGTCCTCGACCAGATCGGCCACGCGGAACTCGGGAAGACCGGACTGCCTCGTTCCGAGAATGTCCCCCGGACCTCTCAGTTCGAGGTCCTTCCGGGCCAGAGCGAAGCCGTCGGAGGTCGAGGCCAGGGCCGAAAGCCTTTCGAGCGCCTTCCCCGAAGCATCCCGTCCGGCGATCAGGAAGCACCACGATTCCCTGCCGCTCCGCCCTATGCGTCCCCGGAGCTGATGGAGCTGACTGAGACCGAAACGCCCGGCCCCGGACACGATCATCACCGTGGCTTCGGGCACGTCCAGGCCTACCTCCACGACTGTCGTGCTCACCAGTACGGACAGGCGTCCCTCCGCGAAATCCGACGCCGTGGCGTTCTTCTCCGCGGGGCTCATGGCCCCGTGCAGAAGCCCGACTCCATATCGGCCCGCAGGCCCTGCCGCCATCCGCTCGAAAGCGGTGGAGGCGTCGAGGAGATCCTGTTTCTCGGAGGCTTCCTTTAGGGGGTAGACCACGTACGCCCTCTCCCCCGCCGCAAGCCTTTCCAGAAGCTTGTCCATCGCCTCTCTCCTGCCCTCCTCCCTCACGATCCTGGTATGGATCCGGCCTCTACCGGGGGGCATCTCGTCGATCACGGTGATGTCCAGGTCTCCGTAGAAGGCCATTGCCAGCGTGCGTGGAATGGGCGTCGCCGACATCACGAGGAGATGCGGCCTCCGATCCCTGCCGGCGAGCAGGGCCTCCCTCTGATCGACTCCGAACTTGTGCTGCTCGTCCACAACGAGCAGCGCCAGCCGGGGCAGGGACACCGGAGGCTCCAGGATGGCGTGGGTGCCGATCAGGACCGATGGTTTGCCGGAAGCCGCCGATTCGAGAGCGTCGGCGCGTTCCCTGGCTGTCGAGCCGCCGGTGAGGAGATTGATGGCCGTTCCCATCGGAGCCAGCAGTGATGAGAGCGTCCGGAAGTGCTGAGCGGCCAGGACCTCGGTCGGAGCGAGCAGAGCGGCCTGCATCCCGCACCTGCAGACGGCCCAGCAGGCGAATGCCGCGACGGCGGTCTTGCCGGAGCCCACGTCTCCCTGGAGAAGCCTCCTCATGGGCGACTCTCCGGAGACATCCGAGGCGATATCCCTGATCGCCGCGGACTGGGCCCGGGTCGGCTCGAAGGGAAGCCGCTGCTCGAATTCGCGCTGTGCCGAGGCGTCGAGCGCGAGCGGCAGACCGGCCGGCGATCCCGATCCCGCGCGGATCATCGCCAGATAGCTCTGATGGAGATACAGCTCCTCCAGCGCCAGCGCCCTCCGGGCCCTTTCAGCGGAGTCGGGATCGGTGGGGGCGTGGATTGTCCCGAACACCTCCAGCCTGGAACTGAAACCGAAGGCGGCCAGCGCTTCGGGGGGAAGGAGATCGTCCATGCGGCCGGCGGAGGCTTCGAGAGCGTTTCGGACCAGGCCGCGCATGACGCCCTGCGACAGCCCGGCCGTCAGGGGATAGACGGGCGTCATCCGGTCGGAATCCAGCGCGGCCCTCTGGTCGTCGTCCAGGAAGACGAGTTCGGGATGCGCCATGGAGGGCCCCCTGAAGAAGTCAACCCTGCCGGAGGCCGTGAGCCGTACTCCGCCGGTCAGCCTCGTGCGCAGGTATCCCGCATTGAAGAAGACCATGTCGAGGATTCCGGTGCCGTCGGACAGGTAGGCGTGAATCATCGACCTCCCGCCCCTCGTCCTCCTTTCGGCGACATGGGTCACCTCGCCGGACACCGTCGCCTCGACGCCGGGGGACAGGGAACCGATCGAGCGGATGGAGCGCCTGTCCAGATAGGATCTGGGAATGTGCAGAAGAAGATCGGATATGGAGAGGATTCCCAGCCGTGCAAGGGTGCCGGCCCTGGAGGGGCCTACTCCGGCCAGGTATCTGACGTCGTCCAGGGGCGATCCAGCCATGTTCCGATAGTATTCCAGCGAAGCCCCGGCAGCAACCCCCGCCTGCCGCGGACGGACCGCGATTCCGGGACGGACGCCCGACGGCGTCGCCGAGGTCTTGACGGTAGATGCCTCGGCTCATATTGACGGGCCAACGATCTGACTCATGGACATGGAGGTTTCTCTGGACATGGAGCAGGTTTCCCTGAAGGAGCTTCAACGGGCGGTCGCTAAAGACCCCGGCGACATCGAATCCCGCCTGCTTCTGGCCAGGCGGTACATGGAGGACCACGCCCCCGGGAAGGCGATAAGCCTGCTCGAGCAGGTGACGCGTCTCGATCCGAACCAGGCCGAGGCCTGGCTCCGCATGGGTCTCTGCTGGGGCATGGCCATTCTCGAGAACCTCCCTCCCGTCGAACTCTGGGGCGAGGAGAAGGACGAGGAGGTAATGGTCGAGAATGCGCTGCACGCGCTCGANNATCTTCGTGATCAGAGGCCAGGACGAGGAAGCGGTGGAGCTGTTCTCCCAGTCTCTCCAGCTCGATCCCACGCAGCTCGACGTCGTCGACGAGCTTAAGGACATCACCGGCACTCCCGCCTGGGAGCTGCTGGACAAGGAGACGGACATGGGCGACGAGGAGGACACCTTCTAGCTCCCCCGCCGCCGAAGGCCCTCTCCTGTATCCCAGCTATTCCGGTGCGAGACAGTCCGGCTCAGCCGCCGGACGGATCGTGAGATTCTAGATCCGGGGATGGTTCCGGAAGACGCTCCAGGCCGTCCCGCCCTTACCAGCGAGGACAGAGCGAAGGCGATCGGGCAGCGGTCACGGAGTCTCCCGGCGGCCAGCCCCGTCATGAAGTCGATCTCCGTGCGCCTTCCTGCGTCCATGTCCTGGAGCATGCTGCACCTGTTGCGGGATTCGGCCAGGAGGAACCTCAGCATCCCGGAAGCCTTCTCCATCGCCTCGTCCCTGAACTCCCCCGGCACCACCGGCAGGATCTCCGAGACAACCGACCAGACGAGCGGCGCGAGACCCGCCGCGTCCAGTTCGTCGTTCCTCCGGGACGAGAGGGCGGCGACCGGATTGAGGCTGCTGTTGACCAGCCACTTGGCCCATCTGGTGACCGCGAGCCCCCTCCTGTCGCACGGGGTCGGGACAACGCCGGACCCTTCGAAGAGGCCGGCGGCGATCCCTCCATCCAGGACCAGAAGACCGCCCGGATGCGTGACCACCGACAGCCCGCCCGTCCTTTCGAAGCCCCCGAGGACGACGGCGGACTCGACTTCGTCCCACCCCGGCCCCCATTGCTCCTCCAGGCCCATCCCGTTGCACAGGCAGACGTGCGTGGCATTCCCGGCAAGCCTCGACTGCCGTGAAGCCGCCGCGAGATCGAACGCCTTGACCGCCATCAGGCAGACCGGGGATGCGGGAGCGCGGTCGGCGGGCACCCTTCGGACGCGGGCCGAGCCTGTGATGGAACCCGACGATTCCATTACCACCGTCGAGTCATCCACGCCCGGAGGCCCGACGAGCAGGACGGGCCGGGTGCGCGAAAGGGCGACGGCGAGGCCGATGCCTACCGCGCCGTCGCCCCAGATGCACACGGACGCCGCCGAATCCCCCGGGCGGAGGGAGCCGGGGAGGCTCCCTACTCGACTGCCTTCCCCTCGCATTTCTGCGCAAAGGTCTCGAGCTTCTCGCGACCCTTGGAGATCAGCCTGTCCGCTTCGGCCCTGCCCGATTCCACGAGCTGCTCGCCCTTGGAGTAGGCCTCCTCGGCCGCCTGTCTGATTTTCGCCCTGGTCTCCGAACCCCTCGCGGGAGCGAAGAGGATAGCAGCCACAGCCCCTACGAAGGCCCCCGCAAAGAAGGCCCAGACCTCTCCGCCACGATCAGACATCTCTCGTCCTCCTCTCATGATCCGTCACGATCCCGCTCCACAACAATGCTTGTACTTCTTCCCGCTGCCGCACGGACAGGGGTCGTTCCGCCCGACCTTCGGGCTCTCCCTGCGAATGGTCTGCACCGGACCGTGAGGAACCTGGCGGGCATCCCCCCGCAGCCCGCCGGCAGGAGCGCCGGCCGGCATCTGCCGGGCCGGCCCCGGCTTCGACAGTCCGGGCTGGTAGGCTGTTCCCGCCGGAAGGTTCTCACGCTTCAGGGGGACTGACTGCTGGGGCCAGAGAGAGAGGACCTGCTTCACCGAGAGCTTGTCGATCTCGTCGAGGAGATTCTCGAAGAGGTCGAAGGCCTCCTTCTTGAACTCCACCAGGGGATCCCTCTGCCCGTATGCCCTCAGCCCGATGCCCTCCTTGAGATGGTCGATCTCGTAGAGGTGCTCCCTCCATTTCAGATCTATGGCCCGGAGCACGGACCATTTCTCGAGTTCCCTCATCAGAGGGGCGCCGAGGCGCTCCTCCTTCATCCGATAGAACTCATCCACCCTCGATACGATGAGCCGGCGCGCCTCCCCGGGATCATCGGTGCGGGAGGGTATGTCGTCCATGCCCATCGCCACGCCGGAAAGCTCCATTATCGCGAGCCTGGCCCGGTCCAGCCGCCATTCGGATGGTTCCGAGCCGTCCGGGAGATGCTCCTCCAGCACGAATCCGGAGACGGCGGAGATCATCTCCCTGACCTCTTCCGCGAGCCCCTCCCCGGTCAGGGCCTGGAGTCTCCTGCCGTAGACGACCTCCCTCTGCTTGTTGGCTACGTCGTCGTATTCCAGGAGGTGCTTCCTGATGCCGAAGTTGTATTCCTCCACCCGCTTCTGGGCTCTCTGGATCGCCTTCGTGAGCATCGGATGCTCGATGACCTCGCCTTCATTCTCGCCGTTCCTCTTGAGGAAGTCGATCATCTTCTCTGAGGCGAAGAGACGGAAAAGGTCGTCCTCCAGGGAGAGATAGAACCTGCTCGCCCCGGGGTCGCCCTGGCGGCCGCTCCGGCCTCGGAGCTGCCTGTCTATCCTCCGGGCCTCGTGCCTCTCGGTGCCTATGACGAAGAGCCCCCCGGGGGAGAGTGTCCCGTCGGCATCCACAACCGTTCGGACGGACTCGTCTATCTTTATGTCGGTGCCGCGGCCGGCCATGTTGGTGGCGATGGTCACGGCGCCCGGCTGACCGGCCAGTGCTATGATCTCGGCTTCCGACTGGTGCTGCTTGGCGTTCAGGACGTTGTGCGGAATCCGGCGGGCCGTGAGCAGACGGTGGAGCGTCTCGGACACGTCCACTGAAACCGTCCCGACGAGCACCGGCTGCCGGATGGAGTGCAGCGCCGCGACCTCGTCGATCACGGCTGCGTATTTCTCGCGCTTGGTCCTGTAGACCCTGTCGTTGTAGTCCTTGCGGACAACGGGGACGTTCGTGGGGATCACCACGACCTCGAGGTCGTAGATGGACTCGAACTCGGCCGCCTCGGTCTCGGCGGTCCCCGTCATGCCCGCGAGCCTCTCGTACATCCTGAAGTAGTTCTGTATGGTGATCGTGGCGAGGGTCTGGGTCTCGGACCGGACCTCGACGTTCTCCTTGGCTTCGAGAGCCTCGTGCAGCCCGTCGCTGAACCGCCTCCCGGGCATGAGCCTTCCCGTGAACTGGTCCACGATGATGACCCTGCCGTTGTCCACGACATACTCGACGTCCTTCTCGTACATCTGGAATGCGCGGAGGAGCTGGTCGATCGCATGGAGGGACTCGGCCTTCCGCGTCTGGTTCTCGAGGGCCTCCTGTCTCCTCTCGAGCTTTTCCTCGTCGGGGACGGGCAGCATGTCGATCTCGGCGATTATCTCGCCCACGTCCCGGAGCAGGAAGAAATCGGGATCTTCCGGCGAGAGGAGCTTCCTGCCCATCTCGGAGAGGTTTACCGACTTCTCCCTCTCGTCCATCGCGAAGTACAGGTCCTCGTCGAGCTTGTGGAAGGCCTTCTCCCGCAGCTTCTCGGCTTCCATCCGCTGGAGTTCGCGGAGCCTGTCCGGATCGAGCAGGGCCTTCTGGAGCCTCCTGTGCTTGGGCGCGCCCCTCCTTGCCTTCAGGTAGAGTTCGGCGGCCTCCCATTCCTTCCCGGCCTCCCATAGCTCGTCGGCCTCCGCCACGATCCGGCCCACGAGTTCGCTCTGCCTGCTCACGAGCCTGGCGACGGCCCCCCTGTAATCCTTGTACTGGGTCGCGGTGCGCGCCACCGGGCCGCTGATGATGAGCGGGGTTCTCGCCTCGTCCACCAGGACGCTGTCCACCTCGTCCACGATGCAGTAGTGGAATCCCCTGTGGACGCGATCCTCCAGGCGCACCGCCATGTTGTCGCGGAGATAGTCGAAGCCGAATTCGTTGTTGGTTCCGTAAGTGATGTCGCAGGAGTAGCATGCGCGCCTCTCGGGCGGCGTCATGCCCTGCTGGATGCAGCCGACGGTGAGGCCGAGGAACCGGTAGACGGGCCCCATCCACTCCGAGTCCCTGAGGGCCAGGTAGTCGTTCACCGTGACGAGATGCGCCCCCTTGCCGACCGGGATGCCGTCGATGGGCTCGAAGGACCAGCCGGAGGGGTCCTCTCCGAAGTCGCGGGTCGCCCTCTCGATCCATTCCTCGTTGAGGGGCAGGGCGTTGAGATACATCGGCATGACGGCGACGAGGGTCTTGCCCTCGCCGGTGGCCATCTCGGCGATCCTGCCCTCCTGGAGGACGATTCCTCCCATGAGCTGAACGTCGTACGGCACCATGTTCCATGTCGTATCGCGGCCCGTGACCTTCCATGTGCTGCCGCAGAGCCTCCTGCATACCTCACGGACCGTTGCGAAGGCCTCGCACAGGATGTCGTCGGTGGTCTCGCCGAGGGCGAGCCTGAGCCTGAACCGTTTGGTCGAGGCGGCCAGTTCCTCGTCGGACAGGGCGGAAACGCCGCCGGCGCAGGAGTTGATCTCGTCCACCAAGGGCTGGAGCCTGCGGACGTTCTTCCGCTGCCTGTCGCCGAAGATGGATTTGAGGAAACCGGTGATCAATCTAATCCTCCGCTATGAAATGCTCGACGGCTGCGTATCCTGCAGCCGTTCCCGCAATGTCCGCGGCCAGGTCGGCGAAGTCGAATACACCGTCGCCGCGGGAGTCCCAAAGTTCCTTGGCCAGCCCAAGCCCGAGCGCCGTGGCGGCGGACGAGATGCGGATGCAATCGTCGCCGGCGCCCAGGTGTTCCGCCGTGCCCCCGGCGAGACAGCAGGCGTGCGCCGAGAAGACTGCGTGCAGGATGCGGTCCGTCCGGAATGCCGAACACCCTGACGACAGTATCATAATGACAACGAGCACGGGCAGCGCGATGCGCGCGGCCCGTGCAGCGGATGACAGGCGGAGGCCGCCCGCCGTGCGCATCGTCCTCGATCCATCGGCCGCCCCCGGATGGAGACCGCCCTGAGACGCCGCCGGCCGGCTCTTGAAATCCCTGTGCTTGTCACTGCCGCCTGCGCCGGGCCAGGGCGGCCTCGGCAGCAGGAATCCCAGCGCCACGAGTGCGGCCGCTCCCAGGGCGGCGACCGATTTCCTATTCATAGGCCGAGATCATCGCCGCAAGAGAATCCGCGACCATGGCGAACTCCTCCCCGCTCCCGCCATCCAGCCCGCACGCCTCGGCGAGCCTCTGAGCCGCCAGTTCGAGACGGCCCTCGCGCATGTCTGCCCTGGCCGCCGAAACGAGCCCCCAGCCCAGGGATCTGAGCGTCCCGGGAACCGTCCTGGCCTCGACCGACCTCCTGAGGGCCCACAGGCATCTCTCCCAGTCGCCCTCCAGCCTGGCCAGGGCGGCGCCCGCCGACCAGTACTGGGGCTCGAACCACCTGTTCCGGCGGAGGTGGAGGAGATGTTCCCTCGCCTCTTCAAGGAGACCCGCGTCGCACAGCTCCTCTACCAGCATGGCTCTGTAGAAGCCGTCATCCGGGGCCAGCTCGACCGCCCTCCTCAGGAGGGCCAGCGATCTTTCGCCCTCGCCTTCCGAACGCGTAAGAACCGAGAGCCAGCAGCAGGCGTCGGCGGATGTCGAATCGTCGGCTGAATGGACGCTGTCCTCGAGATAGGCCCTCGACTGCGCGTGGCCGCATGCGGCCGCGTAGTACCGGGCAGTGCCGCCGTGCCTGACCAGATCCGCCAGAGCCAGAACCTCGTCGGGGCGCCCGGCCCTGCACAGGGCCCTGAAGTATTCCGCCAGAAAAAGCTCCCGCTGCGGTTCGCCGGACCATGCTTCGCNNAGCCGCCAGGCCGCCCACGAGTCCCATCGACGGGCCGAGGCTTCCGATCTGAGGACGGGGATCGACTCCTCCACGCGGCCCAGGCGCAGAAGAGAATCACCGGGAGTACCCAGGAGCGCGGCAGCCGCCGCGATCGGTGCTAGGGGGCTCAGTTGCCTTCCAGGGCGTCGCCTCTGAAGGCGCCGCTCACATTCACCTGGAGAAGGAAGTGTTCGCTGGGCTTCCAGTCCAGCCCGACGCCGCCGAGGTAGTATCCTGCGTCCGGACCGTGGAAGTCGAAAACCCTGGAATAGCCGAGATCGACTTCGGCGGCGACGTTCGGATGAAGAAGGAAACCCATCGATCCGACGTAGGTTCCGGTGCCGTAGGAACAACCCCCTCCGCTGACGAACGAGAAGCTCATGGAGCTTCCGAAATCAGGCCTGAGAAGCGGCGTGTCACTCTCGAAGAGGCTGAACCGTCCGGGGTCGATGCCGAAGGCGAGACATGCCTGGAAGGCTACCAGTGCGATCAGAAGGGATTTCATCCGTCGTAACCTCCGAGCTGTGCTGAAATGAATATAAACCGCAACCGGGGCGCCCGCCAGGAGTACGATCCCGCAGGCGGCGGGAACGACCGGCCGGACTGCCGTCACGGAATCCGTTCAGTCGGGAACGGCCTGCCTTCCCCTGCTTCCTTCCAGTACCAGAATCGAGTCGGCCAGTTCCAGAACCCCCGGGCTGTGGGTCACAAAGACCGTGGTCCTCCCACGGGCGGCGTTTGCGAGAACGGAGACGGTCGCCTCCTCGGATGCCGCATCCAGCGCGGATGTGGGTTCGTCCATCAGAAGCACGTCGGGGTCCGGAGCGAGCGCCCTCGCTATGGCGAGGCGCTGCCTCTGTCCGGTGGACAGACCGAACCCACCCTCTCCGAGTACCGTTTCCAGATCCCCGGGTTCATTGACGAAATCGACGCCTGCGCTCATGCAGACTTCCAACGCCCGTGCGACACCGAGGCTGGGGGCTCCCAGGGCGAGATTGTCCAGTATCGTGCCGGCCATGATCGACGCCTCCTGCGGGACGAAACCGATTCTGGCCCTCACGGCGCGGATGTCGAGGGAGTCCAGCGGGACGCCGTCGAGCAGTATCTCCCCCGAACAGGGCCTGTAGAAGCCGAGGAGCAGCATGAGAAGCGTCGTCTTTCCTTCGCCGCTGCCCCCGGTCACCGCCATCCTGCCTCCCGGCGCCACGCGGAAGGACAGGTTCGACAGAATCGGGCGTCCGTCGTCGTATGCGAACGAGACGTCCCTGAACTCGATCTCCCCCGCGAGGCGCTCCACGGCCGTCGAGCCCGCGGGCTCCTCTCCGGCACGCTCCATCAGAGCCCTGATCCTGTCGACCGAAGCGAGGGACTGCGGAATCTGCGCGGCGGTCGAGGCGGCCTGTCTGGCCGGCCCCATGGTCGATCCGAGCATGGAGAGGAATGCCGCGAGCGATCCGAGCGTCATGGAACCCTCCGTGACGAGATATGCCCCCGCCCCGGCCGCGAAGAGCTTCGCCGCGCCCGGGACCAGATCGAGCAGAATCCCGGCGGCGGAGCCGGAGGCGGTCCGTTCCATCATGACGCCGAGCAGCCTCGAAAGCCCGGAGGATACCCTCCCGGCGGCCCTCTCCTCCGCGGCGAAGGCCCTGATTACGGTCCCCGAGGAGAGTATCTCCTGGAGGTCGCGGGACACCCTGGCGTTCTCCTCCATCGAGTGGAGGCCGAGGTTCCTGAGCCTGTGCGAGATGGAGACCGACGCCACGAACAGGACGGCCACGAAAGGGATGCAGGCGAGCCCGAGGCGCGGTTCCAGCCCGATCATCAGAGCGATCCCCGCAGAGACGCGGACGACCGAGGCGGCCAGGTTCACCGAGGAGCCGGACAGGAACCACGAGACGCCCTGGATGTCGCCCATTACGCGGGACAACAGATAGCCCGACCGCTCCTCCCCGAAGAGCCGGACGGGCAGGGACATGGTCCTGCGGATCATCTCGTCCTGGAGATCGACCGTCGCCGAGCCCGAGAAGAGGGTGGAAGCGTACCGGGAGAGCGAACCGACGACGAGCAGCATGAGCCCGAGCCCGGCCAGGACGGCCAGCCGGGACGGGAGAAGAGAGGCGTTCCCTGCCATCACCGCATCGTCGATGAGGCTCCTCGTGGCAAAAGGCACCGCATATCCCAGAGCGACCGAAACCAGGGAGAGCGACAGAGCCGGGAGACCCGTCCTCCAATGCCTCTTCGCGTGGGGGAGCACGAGGCGCAGGGCGTCCATCAGGCTGGATGGAGCGTCCGGGCGGCCGAGCGGGTCCTCAGGGCGGCCCCTGCGGAACCCGGCCCGGGCTTCTGCCAGCATTCTTCCGATCACGGCTCCCGGCCGCCCTTTCCCGTCCGGGGCCGGTCCAGCACGAGGGCATAGAGCCTCCTGCAGTGGAATGCGTCGAGAGCCGGGATCCATCTCGCCACGGTGCGACCCCTGTGCACGAACCGCGTCTCGGGGCCGTGTACGCCGTTCGTGGTCAGAAGCTCGATGCGGGGCCTCCAGAGAGCCCTGGCGATTCTGACGGCGGGTGCGCGGGGCGACGGCAGCGCACGGCCCGCGGCCTTCCGTACACGGTGGAGAGCCTTGCAGACCGCGGCCTGCAGGAACCCGGCCCGGCCGCCATAGACGGGCCTGGCGCGTCCGTATCCCCTCTCGCGCGCCACGGCCCTGCAGACGTACTGCCCGGGGCCGACCGGTTCAGGGTCCTCTTCCGGGCATCCATCCCCGCGCGTGACCAGCCTCCCGTCCGGCATCACGCGGACGACCCTGTGGATGACGAGGGCCTGTCCGTCTCCGGGTCTGACAACCACCACGTCACCCTTCCTGACGAGCCGGAAGGGAAGCGCGGAGCAAAGGACGACGTCGCCGGGCGAGAGCAGCGGACGCATACTCGATCCTGAAAAGAAGAGGCTCTTCAAGGCGCGGCTTCCGCGAACCGTCCGACCGCGTCCCAGTCCAGCCGGTCCGGAGAGAATCCGAGGATGCCGCATCCGGCGGACCGGCACATCGAGAGGGTGGTCTCAAAGGCCGAATCCCTCTCGCGGGGCGGAAGATCCTCGAAGTAGGCCAGATTGTCGCGCCACAGGAACGCGAAGGCCTCCCTGTGGTGTATCCGCTCCAGCCGGAATCCGTCGGCCTTCCGAAGCAGAAGCACCGCGGCCACCCTTCCGCCCCCCGGATTTCCGCCCGCGACGTTCCACGGCGTGCCGAACGCATTGAACGCGCTTCCGGAACGAACCGCCAGTATCCTGTCGTCTCCGATCACCGAGCCCGGAGGCGCGAGGGCAGCGGCTGTGGACTTCCCGCCGGAGTCCGGAGCGGCCAGGAGAACCGTTCCGCACTCCAGAGACACGGCCGCGCAGTGGATCATCACTGATCCGAGCGAGGGAAGGAACAAGGAAAAGAGCTTCCTAAGGGAGTAGAAGGCCGCTCTCGACGCCAGCAGATCGGACAGCCCGGGCGCGATGAACACCGAAGCCGACAGCCTCTCGAAGTCGCGTATCTCCACGATGAGGGAGTGAGCCAGGACGGAGACGCGCATCGGATCCTCGGCGCCGCCGACCGCCTCCCTGATGCGCTCGAAGACCGCCCGCGTCAGGGCGACCGGAGGTGCGGCCGCGAGGACCGCCGATGCCTCGAAGCCCCGGGGAAGAAGCAGAGGCAGAAGCTGGGAGCCTCCCCTGATCCTGGCCGGACGATGGCATCGCCCGAGCAGTTCCTCCAGCTCCGCCGGCTCGACGGCGCCTCCGGGGCGACGGGAGGGATCGGAGTTCGACGCCTGCGGCACCAGCATCGTGACGTCGAAGCGGACGTCCGCGGAGCCGGCCATGCAGTCCGCCGGAGCGAGGAAGGGCGTGAAACACGGATCGGAGATGGCGGAATAGTCGAAGTCGAAACCCGTCCTGAAGAGGAATGGTCCCATCCTGTGGACGACACTCCTCGAGGACATCGCTCAGCCCGGGTGGATCAGAAGGATGTTCCCGAAAGGCAGTTGTTGGCGGCCAGGTGCCCGTAGTCGCAGCCGCCGAGCGAGGGGGCCAGCCCATTGGGTGAGCAGGTCTCGGGTTCGGTGGAGGGGGTGATGCCCTCACTGCAACTGATTTGCGCCATGAGGAAGGTTCCGTTATAGCAGGTTCCCATGGGCTGCCGCCCGGCGGCCGCTCTTCCGGAAACGTCGAATGCGACAGGCGGCAGGTACTTGGTTCTCTCTGTCTTCATCGAATCCTCTCTTTCACCCTCGATCATAAGGCGGGAGGACGCCGGGAGGAAAGCCCCGCCGGAGTCCGTCCGGAGGCGGACGGAACTGCGGGAGACGCCTGCCTTCCGACGGGTGCGCCGTTCACGCCGGGATCACCCGGTCGGCGGCCCGAAGAGCCTGGTCTCCGGGAAAAGCCCGGATGCCGCAGCCTCCTCGCAGAACGAGTAAGATACATCCAGCCGGCCGGTTCTGTGATAGTTGCCTGCGGGACAGACTCCCATGCAGGCGTTTCTGTGTATGCAGCCGGCACATACTCCGGTGATCGAATCCGGAATTATCCTGCGGAGTTCCCGGAGCCCGGGGGAGCCGGCCCAAACCTCGGCCAGGCCGTCGTCCGGGAGGCGTCCGTAGACCAGATCGGGGATGGCCGTGCCGATTCCGCACATCGCCATCTCCCCGCCCGGCAGGATTCCCAGTATGCCGAGTATCCGGCAGGACCCGGCGCCGCCTTCGAGGAGTTCGCCCACGGATCTGAAGGCGGGCGGGATGTCGAATACGATCCTGAGCCGGGGAAAATCGTGCGCCGTCTTCCTCAGGCTTCGGTGCAGCTCGAGGAGCCTTGTAAGAGGAAGTCTCCCGGGCATCCCTTCCCCTCTGCCCACGACCTGGACGTGGTTGAACTTGACGGAACCGCAGCCGAGGTCCGCCGCCAGCGCGACGACTCCGTGCATCTCCGCGGCGTTTCCCTCGTGGAGGGTGCAGATCATCTGCGGCCTGAACCCCTCGGAGACGAGGCGCCTGATCCCTTCGAGAGCCATCTCGAAAGAGCCGTCGATCCCGCGCAGTGAATCGTGCGTTTCGCCGCAGGCTCCGTCCACGCTCACGGAGATCGTGCCGAACACTCCCGATTCCCTCATCATCCTCGCGGCCGGCGCGTCGAGCAGGGTCCCGTTGGTCTCCATCATGATCCCGATCCGTTTCGACGCGAGAAGGTCCACGATCCTGCCGAAGCGAGGATGCAGCATCGGCTCCCCACCGGTCAGCTTGACCGAGCCGAGGCCCAGGGGGATGGCTTCCTCCACTGCTGCTTCCAGGATTTCCAGGGGAAGATAGGCCGCGCTGGAGGCGTCCGGGTCGTACCCGGGCGTTATCCAGCAATGCCTGCATCTGAGGTTGCATCCGCCCGAAATGTAGAGGTAGAGCATCCGGAGAGGCGGCACGGAGGGAGAATCCGACCTCGTGCCGTGAGCGTCATCCACGAAGCCTCACCCCCGTCTCGGCCGTGAATCTGGCGTAGCAGTCCTCCGGATTGGGCATATCGAAGCTGCCGGTCTTCTCGAGCGCTATCCCGGGGCAGCTCCCGTTGCAGAACGGAGCCCATTCGCAACCGGAGCAGGCCGGGATGTCCGCCATGCGTATCGAACGCCTCCCTCTGAGCGCCTCGAGCACAGGATGACCGAGCCAGATGTCCCCGATCGGGTCCGTCAGGGCGTTTCCCAGGGAGAGGCCGTGCAGCACGTGGCAGGGAACGATCGTGCCGTCGTGCATTATCCCGAGCCTGTCGAAGACGCATCCGCATCCCGTGAGGCGGCCCATCTCCCAGGAGTCCGGGAGTTCGCCGGTGCTCCTGGCCCTCTCCATCTGCCGGTATGTCGCAAGCTTGGCCTGAGGGCCGGCCTGGGCCCTGATCCTCCCCGGATACCGGGCCAGGAGGCGTTCGAACGTGTGCATCGCCTCCAGTCGCTGCGGGTTGGACAGCACGCTGTCGCACCTGTCGCAGCCCGCGCCCATCCGGAACGACTCGTTGGTGCTGAACCATTCCAGGCCGATCCCGTCCAGCAGGAATTCGGCCGTCTGTTCGATGCAGCCGAGATTGGAGGGGGATATCGTCATCCTGACATTCACGGGGAACCCCTCGGACTTCAGGAGCGCAAGGGCGGCCGTGGCGCGGTCGAAGCTGCCGGGCCGCATCGCGTCGTGTACGGACGCCTCGTGCCCGTCGATGGAGACCTGTATGTAGTCGAGCCGGAGCCGCCGTCTGCCCTTGTCGAACTTCCGGAGCACTCCATCGTCTATGAGGGTTCCGTTGGTCAGGATGCCGTACCGCATTCCGGCATCGATGCAGCCGTCGACTATCTCGAACAGGTCGGGCCTGGTGAAGGCCTCGCCCCCGGTCAGGCACACCCTCATGACGGAAAGCCCGCCGAGGCGGGAGATGACCCGGAGCCAGTCCTGCGTGGAGAGGTCGTCGCGCCAGTTCATCTCGTCGGCGTAGAAGCAGTATGCACAGGCCAGGTTGCACCTGCCCGTGACGGCGATGTCGACCGAGGAGGGCGTCTGGAGGGGCTTGCGGGGGCTCACGCGCGGGCTCCGCCTCCGCTCGCGTCCAGTTCGCCCAGGAATCCGTCGGAGAGGAGGCCGGACATGAAGCTCCAGACGTCGGCCCGGACACGGTCGGCGGGAACGTCGTCGAATGCCCCGGATACGGATTCCACCAGTGCGTCGAGCGTGACGCCGGAAGCGGCCCTCCAGATGAAGAGCCCGGTGGTGTTGAGGATTCTGACGTCGTTGGTGTCCGGATTGAACAGGAGCGCCCCGTCCTCATCCTCCTCGCGCAGCACTATGTCGGGATTCCTCGCGTAGAGTGCGCCCGATTCCGGTCCGGACTCGACATCGGTCATTCTCCGCCTCCTCCACGGTCCGACCGGCCCGAACCCTCTGACGGCCGGCAGGATTCCTCCTCCGATAAAGAGCCAACGTCACAGGCGCCCGCGGGTTCCCCTCCCCGCCACACGCGCTGGAGGGCCAGGACGGAAAGCCCGATCGCCACGGCGAACCAGAGCGTCGCAAATCTCATCACCATAGTGACCGCCGCCGCTACGGACCTGCCCAGGTCGGCCGCGAGTATGCCGCCTATCGTCAGCTCGGTCAGCCCCAGCCCTCCGGGTATCATCGAGACTGCGCCGGCGATCGTCCCTGCGGAATGCGCAAGGATGGCCCGCCAGGGCGCGAGATCGTGCCCCAGGGCTCTGGACGCGGCCACCAGGACCAGCGCTTCGGCGCCCCAGGATACGATTCCCAGGGGCACCGTCACGAGGAGGCTCGGTGCGTCCAGCAGATCCGCGCTGGTCTTCCTGAAGGTATCCAGGGAATCCCGCCGGGCGGCGAAGAACCGGAAGCGGCAGAGCAGCCGCGATGTAGCCTCGAACGCTCTCCGTGACGACACCAGAGCCATGCCGAGAACGCAGAATGCGGCTCCGGCTGCAGCCACGGGGAGGACTTCCCGCCCGCCGGCGATCAGCGCGCCTGCGACAGCGAGGACGACCATGCTCAGAAGATCGGTGATCCTCTCGGCCAGGACGGCCGGGGTGGTGAGGGATACGGGTATCCCCTCCCTGTCGCGCAGCAGGCATGACTTCAGGATCTCTCCGAACTTTCCGGGAGACACCGTCATGGAGAATCCGGCAAGGAACACCTGGAGGCTGCGGCGGACCGGAAGCCTGACTCCGATNNCCCAGCACGACGGGCAGCCAGGCGGGGTCGAACCCGGAGATGACCCCGGAGAACTCCCTGGCGTCTGACAGCAGGACGAAGGCGGTATAGACGAGAACGGCCGCGAAGGCCGTCACTATGGCGCGCTTCAAGGGTTCAGCCGTCCCCGCGGCGCTCTCCCGGGAGAAGGCGCCGGCTTCCCGTACTCGGCGGCCATCTCATCCACCTCGGTCCTCAGCTTGTCGAAGCCTTGCAGCCCTTCGAGAAGGTCGAGCGCCTTGCGCGACAGCTCGACGGCCTCCTCCCTCTCGCCGAGGAGGCCGCTCGCCCTGGCGGCCAGCGCGAGCGCCTGGGCTCTGGGGCCGCGGGTGGACTCTCCCGCAGGCATGAGTTCGTAGCCTGTCATGGCATGGACGAGGGCGTCGCGAAATTCGCCCTTCGCGAGTCCGAGAAGGGCGATGTTGACNNAGGTTCACTCCCAGGCTCCTGATCAGTGAGGAATCCTTCTCCAGCGCCTTGCGGTAGAAATGCTCCGCCTCGTCCATCCTGCCGCGGCCCGACGCGATGAGGCCGAGCTGGCCCAGGGCGGTGCCGCTCGAATCGCCCTTCTGGATGGCTTCCGCGACTATGTCCTCGGCGTCGTCCAGCCTCCCGGCCCTGATGAAGTAGTAGATCAGCGCGTTCGTGAGCGGGTCCAGCACGGACCGGCGATCCCTGTTCCTCCTGAGCAGCCTGATCATGGCGTCCACGCGGTTGGTCGCCGCCAGGATCGAGGCCCTCCTGAGCTGAATCCTCTTCCAGGTCCGGGTCCGCATGAAGAGGAGACCTCCCAGGGTAAGCAGGACGAGCGCGGCGAAAATGCCGGCGACGAGCCGTGGCATCTAGGGAACCCGCCTGCGGATCATCTCGAGGGCCAGCCCCGGACGTCGCCCGTATCGAACTGCGTGAAGTCGGGGATGGTCGTGTCCGAGGCGAACGGGGAGGTTCCGGTGTGTATGGGACAGTAGGAGGCGGGCTGGGTGCCCGTCCAGAAGATCTCGTCCACGGCCTTGTCGCCGCATTGCGCATTCGCCAGGAAGCCCGACTGCCTGCAGATGATCGAATGTTCGACGGCGCCGGAGGCCGCCGGGGGAAACTCGGGAGCGGCAGCGGGATCGTAACCGGCGAAGGAGCGGCGCATGAACCTTCCCCAGATGGGCACGGCGATGTCGCCTCCAGCCTCGCCTCTGCCGCTCTGAAGCCTCATCCTGACCACGTGGTTGTCGTATCCCACCCAGACCGAAGCCACCAGGTCGGGCGTGAACCCTATGAACCAGGCGTCGGCGTAGTCGCTCGTCGTGCCGGTCTTGCCGCCTGCGTCCCTGCCGGCATAGGGGGCTCCCCCCGCGTACCACCGCGTCCCGGTCGCCGTGCCGGCCCGGACAACGCTCTGCAGGAGGTTGTTCATGAGCCAGGCGCCGGTTTCGCTGAGCACCCTGATGCCCTGGGACGGCTGTTCGTTCGATTCCAGCACGTTGCCGTACCTGTCGACGACCCTGAGTATCCCGGTGGCGTCACGCGCCATGCCGCCCGTGGCGAAGGGTATGTAGGCCTGCGCCATCTCGAGGGGGCTCACCATGCAGCTTCCGAGCGGGAGGGAGTTGACTATCGGCAGACTGCTCTCGATCCCCATCGCGGCAGCCCTGGCGGCCACCGCCTCGATCCCCACGGCCATCCCCACCCGGACGGCGGAGACGTTGTAGGATCTGGCGATCGCCTCCCTGAGAGTCACCATGCCGTGGAACCGGCCGTCGTAGTTNNACGCTGCCCGGCGACCATCCCTGCTCGATCGCCTCCGCATAGACGAACGGCTTGAAGGAGCTGCCCGGCTGCCTCCTGGCCTGCACGGCCCTGTTGAATTCGCTGTCCTGGAAGTCCCTGCCGCCCACCATCGCCCTTATGTAGCCGGTCCTCGGGTCGATTGCGACGATGGCGCACTGGATGTAGTCCGGGGCTCTGGAGGTCGTATCCTCGACGGTCTGCCAGTATGCCCAGGAACTCGGGTAGCGCAGCCTCCCGGGATCGCTGGCGTAGGCGCCGGTCGCGGGATCCCAGAGCGGCTCCCTGAGGGCCATGACGCTATCCATAGCGAACACGGCGGCCGCCTGCATGTCGGGGTCGAGAGTGGTGTAGACCTCGAGCCCCTGTTCGTAGACGGCGGACCAGCCGTAGCGGGCCACGAGGTACTGCCTGACGTATTCCGAGAAGTAGTCCCACTGAGCCTCGAGTTCGGGCCTGACGACGTCCACTCCGAGGGGCGCGGCGCTGGCCTGCCTGTACTGGTCCTCCGTGATGTAGCCGTCCTCCCTCATCATCGAGAGGACGACGTTCCGGCGGGTGGTGCAGCGCTCGGGGTTGGTCAGCGGGTTGTATCCGCTGGGATTCCTGGGGAGGCCGACGAGGAGTGCGGCCTGCGCGAGACTCAGCTCGGCCGCCGTCGTGCCGTTGAAGTAGGTCCGGGCGGCGGCCTCGATGCCGTATGCCCCCTGGCCGAAGAAGATGTGGTTGAGGTACATCTCCAGAATCTCCTGCTTGGAGAACTGTCTCTCGATCTCCATGGCGATGAAGGCTTCCTGGAGCTTCCTCTGGAGCGTCTGGTCCGGCACCAGGAACAGACCCCTGGCGAGCTGCTGGGTGATCGTGCTGCCGCCGTGTCTGGCCCCGGTGGTGAGGTCCACGTAGAGGGCCCTGAAGAGCCCCCTCAGGCTCACTCCGCTGTGCGTGTAGAATTCCTTGTCCTCTGTGGCGACGAGGCCCTGGATCACGTTGGGGCTGATCCGGTCGTATTCCACCGGGTACCGGTTCTCGACGAATGCGCAGGCCAGTTCATTCCCGCGGGAGTCGTAGATGCGGGTGGAGGCCGAGGGCTCGCGCCCGCGGAGCCCGGCTACGAGAATGCTGCCTCTGGCCTGCCTGAACGCCGTGCTGCAGTCGTTGAAAACCCTCCAGAGGAAGCCGCCGGAGAAGAAGATGCAGATGACGGCCGTCAGAACGGTCCATCTGACGGCCGTGGCCGTATTGTGGGCAGCGCTATTCGACCGAACCAAGCTGGTGCCTCCCGAATGCCGGCGCCCCGCCGTCGTAGTGGAGGGTGTACTCGAAGGCGCCGGAGTTTCCNNCGCTCGGGATCCTGATCCCCGTTCATCTCGACTCCCAGCGCGCGCCAGACCGTCATGCCGATCTGGTTCTCGAACCTCTGCTCGGTCTGGTGGGGATCGAGGTAGATGATCTGCTGCTCGAGGGGCTCCTCGTCGCCGATGGTCAGGATGGCCGGGAACGTCGTGGAGAGGGTGTCGAGGCTCTCGACCAGATCGCTGACCGCGAGGAAGTTGGCTCTGAGCACACGGAGCCTCTCCGTGTCATCCGGGGTGTCCGCCGGAGGAGCGTACTCCCCCGTGGCCCTCAGAATCTGCATGGATTCGTGCATGTCCCTGAGGTGGGCCTTCGAGAGGAAGGCGAACTCCCTCCAGACGGCGACGAATCCGCTGAGTTCGACGGGAACCGCCGGCAGGTTGAAGGTGGCTCTGTCCTGGATGATCTGCATGGAGGCGGCTCTGCGGATGTTGCTGTACGCCAGGTCCGCATATGCGGCGTCGTTCAGCGAGGCGATGTACGCTTCGAAGCTTGTCCCGCGGTCCATGGCGGCGGTGAGAGAGCCGTAGTGGGCTACCGAGTCGATCAGCACGCCGTCGAGCAACTGCCGCGCCACCCTCATCTCGAACCTGATCTCCGGATTCGACATGATGATCCTGGCGGTCCGCTCGACGCTCAGCGAATCGATCACCTCGCCCGGGATCTCCTCTCCGAAATACTCGATCAGCCATCCCGAGGAACTGAGCACGAAGTCTATGCGCACTATGGCGGGATGCTCCATCCGCCTGATCGAGCAGTAGTATGACGTGCGAGAACCCGTGCTGTCCCTGAGTATCTCCGTGAGCCTGCCCGAAGCGTCGAATCCGCGCCAGCGGCCGAATGCGGCCCAGGGCTCTCCGGACACCAGCGCCGAGTCCTTCAGTGTCGGCGCGAGCAGCTCGTAGCAGGCAGGGTCGTTCAGCGCGAGGAGCCTCGAAAACTCCAGCGCGACCTCGAGGGGGGACGCCGGGATGGCGGAAGCCCTGTCCGCTTCAGGAACGGGAGCCGGATCGCCGCGGCCGCAGGCGCATAGCGCGACTGCGAGCGAAAGAGCGGCGAAAACCAGCCGGGAGGCTCTTTCGTTGACCGGAGTCATTCGAGTCCCATCATTATCGACACCATCTCGCCGGGTGTCGTCACCCCCGAACATACCTTCCGGGCCGCGTTCAAACGAAGAGTCCTCATCCCCTCCTCCACGGCGATCCTCCTGAGTTCGTTGGTAGGAGCCGACCCGGCCAGGGCGTCGCGTATCCTGTCCGTGACCTCGAGGACCTCGAAGACCGCGGTGCGACCCTTGAATCCGGTGCCCCTGCACGCCCTGCAGCCCTTTCCCCTCCTGAACACCCCGCCGCTCCGGTCGGAGATTCCGGCGGAGGCCAGAAGGGGCTGGGGAGGCTCCCAGAGTTCCGCGCATTCGCTGCAAACAGTACGGACCAGACGCTGGGCGACTATGCCGATCAGGGTGCTGCTGAGCAGAAAGGGTTCGACGCCCATGTCCAGGAGCCTTACGGCCGACGACGCGGTGTCGTTCGTGTGGAGCGTGCTGAGGACGAGATGGCCCGTCAGAGCGCACCTTATCGCGCTCCGGGCGGTTTCCTGGTCGCGGATCTCCCCTACCATGATGATGTCTGGGTCTTGCCTCAGTATGTAGCGCAGGGCAGTGGAGAAGGTCACGTCTATGGCCGGCTGTACCGCTATCTGGTTGAACTCGTCCGTCACGAACTCGATCGGGTCCTCTATCGTGGTGATGTTCTTCTCGGTGGTGGCGAGGGCCGTGAGAGTGGAGTAGAGGGTCGTGGTCTTTCCGCTGCCGGTGGGACCCGTCACCAGGAGAAGACCCATCGATTTCTTCACGAGCTGTCGGTAGCGCTCCCTCTCGTCCTCCTCGAAGCCAAGACTGGAGAGATCCTGCATCAGGATTCCCGGATCGAGTATCCTCAACACGACCTTTTCCCCGAAGGCCGCCGGTACGGTCGACGCCCGCATCTCGACGGGCTTCCCCTCGAAGTGGGTNNATGGGCAGGTGGAGCTTCTTCGGCAGGTTGTACACGTTGTGGAGAACCCCGTCTATCCTCATCCGTACGAGCGTGTTCTCCCTGTGGGGCTCGAGATGGATGTCGCTGGCCCGCTCCTCGAAGGCGTACTGCAGGAGGTGGTTCACTGCGTTCACAATGGGTCTGTCTGTGGGTTCGAGCCCCCGGGCGGTCTCGCTGGAGACGTATCTCTCGAGGTTGCCGAGGTCCACGTCTTCCGAATCTGTGACCCCGACCTCCCTGGCTGCGGCGAGTATCGAGCTGTGGAGCCCGTAGAACTGTCGGATGACCTTGGCTATGTCCGTCGGCCGGCTGATGTAGAGTTCGATGTCACGGCCGAGCAGATGCGGCAGCTCCTCTATCGGACCCGGGTCGGTGAAGTTGCAGGTCGCCACCATCAGCTTGTCTTCGGACCTTCCGATCACCACCGCATGGTTGCGCTGAGCGAAGGCGCCGGGCAGCGACGAAGTGACCAGTTCGAAATCGAGTTCCAGGGGATCGAGGTTGCGGAACGGGATGCCCGTCTGTCNNTCGGGGCTCTGCCACAGCCTCGACAGCCTTTCCATGCCCTGTCTCGTCAGGAGCCCGGCCGCCTCGAGCCTGCCGGGCAGTGCGGCGAAGTCCAGCATTGGAATGGATCTCACAGGACCTCCAGTATCAGCGGGTTGTTGGCCCTGTCCCATATGAAGGCCCCACGGAGGGTCTCCGCGGCGGAACGGGCGTCATCCGGAGCGGCGGCGTGAACCCAGCCTATCGTCTGACCGTCCTCGACGGGGAACCCGGATTCCGCGGCCTGCTCCCAGCCCACTTCAGGCCGGATCTCGTCCTCCACTCTCCTCCTGCCCCCTCCCAGACCTCTCACCACCTCGCCCGCTACGCCGGCGTCCACTCCGGTCCAGTAACCGGAGCGGTCGCTCTTCAATTCGAGGATCACGGGAGCGGGCGCGAGCGATTCGAAGGCGGAGAGATCGCCGCCCTGGGCCTCGACCATCCGTTCGAAACGGTGGAGGGCCGAGGAGTCGTCGAGCCTGGCGGCGCATTCCGCCTGGAGGTCGTCGAGGGAATCCGCCGGATCGCCCGGAGCCTGAAGCATCAGCGCAGTGAGCCTCGTGGCGAGATCCCTGATGACGAGAGGGCCGCCGCCCCTGAGGACGGACAGGGCCTCCGCGGTCTCCAGGGCATTGCCGGCGGTTCTCCCGAGGACCACGTCCATGTCGGTCACCAGAGCCCTGGCCGGGGTGCCGCAGCCCGTCGATACGCCGACGAGCATCCGAGCGAGGGCGAGGGCGTCCTCCCGGGTTCTCATGAAGGCTCCTCTTCCCGCCTTCACGTCGAGCACGAGGCGGTCCAGCCCTTCCGAGAGCTTTTTCCCGAGAATGCTGGCGCAGATCAGCGGCATCGAGGCCACGGTGGAGGTCGCGTCGCGCAGAGAGTAGAGAATCCTGTCCGCCGGGGCGATCTCGTCGGTCTGCCCGCACATCGCGAAACCTATGCGGTCCACGAGATCCTGGAACTCGTCCGGTTCGAGGCGGGTCCTGAAGCCGGGGATGGATTCGAGCTTGTCCAGAGTGCCTCCCGTGTGCCCGAGACCCCTGCCGCTGACCATGGGAACGCGGAGGCCCATCTCGGCCGCNNGCGGCCAGGCGAGAATCCTGCCGCTGTCCCGGATGCCGCGGGTCAGCTCCACCGTCTCTTCGAGGGAAAGGCCGCGGATGAACGCGGCCATCAGGAAGGCGGAGGCCTGGTAGTCCGGAATCGAACCGTCCGCTACGCCCTTCGCGAACCGGGCGAGCGCCCCGGGAGGGCAGGCCCCTCCGTCACGCTTCAGGGCCAGCAGAGAGGTCATGTCCATGAGATGCCGATCTTCTCCAGAACAATCCCGAGATAGCCGGTGCGGAGGGGATCGATCACGAAGAACGCCAGCGCGAGAACGAGTATCACGATGGCCCACACCGCCCATGCGGGGAAGCCTCTTCCGCCGCGGAGTCCGACGCCTTCCAGCACCGCCGCCACGCTCGACCGGCCATCCGGGAGAGTCGGGTTCAGAACCTCGTCGAAGGAGTGGATCCTCCTGTTTTTCAGCAACCTGCGTATCTCGGCCGGACTTCCTGCGACGATCTCGCCCCTGCCCGTCATTATCCTGTACTGCCCCAGGGGAGAGGGGCCGGGCGGTACCCGGTCGGCTGAAGCGGAAGTCCTGCCCGGGCCCGGGACGGCAGACGCCGGGGAAGCCCCGGAGGACCTGCCGGAATATGCTTCGAACGGCACGCCTCCCGACCTGACCTGACCGGGCTTCGACGGATTCGAAGGATGGTCGTCGTCGGGAACTCTTTCACCCCATGCTCCGCGGGGCCACGTCTCCGGTTCGAACGCACCGCACTCGGTGATGGGCTCCCACGGGCCTCCCGCCATGGATATCTCCGCATCCACGGGCACCCTGGAATCGGCTATCCAGGTTCTTATCGTGTCGAGATCGCCGGGGTGGTATTCGACCTTGTCTATCCTGAGCCTGGGAGGGGTGTCGTCGCCCGTCGCCATCGGCGGCCTGAGGAAGGGCGACAGCCTCGGCAGGCCCTGGGCCAGTACGCCCCCCGGCGGGGTTCTGGGGCCTTCTATGACGGCGTCGCTGGCGAGCCTGCCCTCGCGGGTCCATCTGACGACGGTCTCGAAGTCGGGCGCGGTGTAGGTCTTGTCGCCCATTCGAACGTGCCACCAGTTGGAGGGATCGAGGAGCCTGGAAAGCTCGGGCAGTTCGGCCGCCCTTCTCCATTCTGCGGTTCCGGCGGGCCTGACCTGATCGTCAGCGTTTATCCGCCTCTCTGAAGCCCATTTGACAAGAACCTCGACGGAGGCGGCCCTGAAGAGCTTATCCCCCCGCCTGACCTCGAAAGCGCCATTGTCGGCCATTTTTCCCCCTCGACAGCCGCTCCGGACAGGGCCGGATCATAACCATGCGCGCTGCGCGGCGGCACAGCGCGAGGCGAGGAGACGATCTCCGCTAATTAAACCTTATCACGCCCCCGGGCGCAAGTGCGGCTTCCTCTTCCGGAATCCCCTCCCGCCGCCGCGCCGACTCTATCAGGAGATCCAGATAGCGCTCCCACCACTCGGGCACGCTCCCCCTCGTGTAGTAGGCGTGGTAGATCCTCGGTCCGGGCAGTATCGAGATCAGATAGGCCGTCTCCCTCACTCCGAGGTCCCGGATGTCCGTATCGAAGTAGTATCTGGCCGCCTCGGCGAAACCGAACACGTCCGGACCCAGCTCGACGACGTTGGAGTAGATTTCGAGAATCCTGTCCTTGGACAGGAGGGTTTCGATCCGCCAGGTCAGGAAGACTTCCTGGAGCTTCCTGGCGAGCGTCTTCTCCCGCGTGAGGAAAAGGTTCCTGGCAAGCTGCATCGTGATGGTGGAGGCGCCCCTCACGAAGCCGCGGGCCCTCACGTCGGCGATCAGGGAGTTCCTGATATGATACGGGCTGAAACCGTCGTGGCGACGGAAGGAGCCGTCCTCCGCACAGCAAAGGAGGGGTTCGAACCAGGGCGGCATGTCCTGCAGCGGCACGAAGGAATCGTTCAGGGCCGGGCTGAGTTCGATGATTCGGGAGTTGCCCCAGCTGTCCCTCATCCGGCAGGACCCGCCGTCCACGAAACTGCGCACGTCTACGGGGCAGCGCTCCACTCTCAGACCGCCCGCATCCACCTCGATCGACAGGTCGGAGCTGTCCGGATGCTGGACGTCCACCCTCAGGTGGACGGACAGGCTGGCCCTGCCCGAGAGGACTGTCCCCCTGAGGGTTCCGAGCAGAGGCTCCGGTATCGAGGCGGTTATGTCGGCCCCATCGATGCCGTCGTTCCAGAGATCGACGTCCAGAATGTCCCTGTCGCCCGTAACGGCCTCCATGCGGAAGCTGACCGGCAGCCTGCCGAGTGTCGCCGTACCGCTGTCGACCACGAGGCGGCCGGATTCCACGGTCCCGGACGCCGAGAAGGCGCCCGAGAAGACGATCGTGTCCGGGGATATCCGGCCCGACCAGACCGCCGCGCTGTCCATGCCGGCCTCGAGATCGAAGCGGCAGGGCGCCCCGTCCTCGAAGGCGAGATGGATGCCTCCGGCCGGTCGAAGGGATATCCACGCCCCCGGATCGAAGGACAGCAGAAGCTTCTCGATCAGCATCTCCGCCGCTTCGAGACCGGTGTCGATCTCGAGCAGGGAGGTCCTCTCCGAGAAGGACAGCTCGAAGGGTATCTCCGTCCCGGCGCGGGACGACTCGAACGCGGTCCCCTCCAGATGGACCGAATCCGACATGGCGTTGCCGCTCAGCGATCCCGAGAAGGACATGCCCGAAAGCTCCCGATGCAGGTCGGGCGTGAAGAACGGGACTCCCGTGCATCCCAGGAATTCGGCCTCGAACCGCATACCCGGGCCGCCGCCGTCCGCCTCGACGGATGCTGTTCCCCACCGGCCGCCGATGATTCCCCGGATCGAGGTCCGTCCGCCCGGAGCCGACACCCTGCCGGTGAACGTCGTGGTATCTGAACCGGCCCTTGTGAGTCTGGCTTCGTCGAGGATCAGGAGCGGGATGTCGCGGTTCCGGCCGCGGCCCCGCGCGGGTTCCCCGGAGGCGTGATCGAGTTCGACGATGCAGGAGACGATCAGGACGCTGTCCATGGTGAGCCGTAGGCCTTCGGCGCTCCAGAAGGCGTATGCCCGGCTGCATTCGAACCCTCTGCCGGGGAGGGAGATGTCGTTTACGAGGACGACTCCGGGCGCAGCCACGACGCTTCCGGCACGGGCGTTTCCGTCCAACTTCCCCAGAGCTGCCCGGACGGCGACGCCCGGCATGATCCAGACCGTGAACGAGAGGGCTGCGGGAAGCGCCGCCAGCGCCAGCAGGCGTAAGGCCGACCTTCGGGGGTGGATGTCAGACCCTTCCGGGGCGGGACGCGACGGCTTCCTCCAGCTCCTCGAGTATGGCTATGGCGGAGGCCCTCGGGTCCGGGGCGGCGCTGATCGGCCTGCCCACCACGACGGCATCGGCTCCGTTCAGGATGGCGGAGGCCGGGGTCGCAGTCCTGGCCTGGTCGCCGGCGCCCGCTCCCGCCGGTCTGATGCCGGGAGTGATGATGAAGAAGCCCGGCCCTGCCGCCTGCCGCACCGAAGCGGCTTCGAGCGGAGAGCACACGACCCCGTCCATGCCGCTCTCCCGGGCCATCCCGGCCAGCCTCAGCACGGAGCCGGCGGGTCCGAGGCTCCAGCCCATGCCTTCGAGAGAGGGAGCATCCAGGCTCGTCAGCACTGTCACAGCGATAACGCTCACGCCGGTCCCCGCTGCGGCTCCGGCGGCCGCACGCATCATCGCGGCGCCCCCGGACGCATGGACATTGAGGATCGCGGGCCGGAGGGCGCACGCGGCTCGGACGGCCCCCTCCACCGTGTGGGGGATGTCGTGGAACTTGAGGTCGAGGAAGACGGGGAAACCCTCGGCGGACAGCTCTCTCACGATTCCGGGGCCCGATCCGGCAAAGAGTTCCAGCCCGATCTTGATCCCGACGCCAAGGCCCCGGAGGGGGGCGAGCAGCTCGGACGGGGTCCGTCCCATGTCGCTGGTCAGCGCAACGTAGAGTCTCGTCATTTCCTTTCCGCCGGACATCAGCCGTCCTCCCCTCGGAATCCGACGACCCTCAGCACGACCTCGGAGGTTCCGGGCCCGATCATGCCGAGCCGGTCGGCGGCGGCCCTCGAAAGGTCGATGATCCTCCCGCCGACGAAGGGCCCCCGGTCGTTCACGCGGACGGTCACCGTCGATCCGTTCTCCAGGTTCTCCACGTCGAGAATGGTACCGAAAGGCAGCGTCCTGTGGGCGCAGGTCATGGAGTTCATGTCGTAGATCTCGCCGCTGGCGGTCCGCCTGCCGTGGAAAGCCTCGGCGTAGAAGCTCGCGGTGCCGCGCTGCGACAGCCCGGACACCAGCGAGGCGGCGCCCCTCGTGCCGCCTCTGTAGACCGGGCGCGGAGAGAGGCACCCGGAGCCCGCGAGCAGCACGGATGCCAGTACGGGGGCGATCCAGGTCAGTCTTCGCACAGCAGCTCCCGCAGCCCGGCGGCGATCTCGGAGGGAAGCGACGGACGCCTGAGGACGCCGGTGCCCACCTGTACGAGCGAGGCGCCGGCCGAGAGGAGTTCCAGCACGTCCGAAGCCTCACGGACCCCTCCCGAGGCGATGACGGGTATCCCCACCGCGGAGGAGACCTGCCACACCCCGGCCACCACCAGCGGCAGCAGGGCGGGCGAACTGTACCCGGCCACGCCCCTGCGGAAGACCGGCGTGCCGGTCCTCCAGTCGATCTTCATGCCCAGGAACGTATTGCAGACCGTAACGGCATCCGCTCCCGCCGCTTCGGCCTCCTGCGCGGCCCGGACCATGTCCCCGCCGTTCGGGGTGAGCTTGACGGCGAAGGGCCTGTCCGTCTCCCTCCGGACGGCCCGGGTCACCCTTCCGACCTCCGAGGGATCGACTCCGAAGGCCATCCCCCCGGCCTCCACGTTGGGGCAGGAGACATTCACCTCGTAGCCGGCATGTACGCCGCTGGCCTCCAGGGCGGAGACGGTGCGGGCGAATTCCTCGACGGTCGCGCCGGCTACGTTTATTACGAGCGGCCGGCCTATGGATGCCGCACGCGGCAGGACGTCCGAGAGGACCTTCTCGATCCCCGGGTTGGCGAGCCCGATCGAGTTCAGGAGACCCATGCCGGTGTCGTAGATCCTCGGAGGCTCGTTGCCGTCCCTGGGCTCGGGAGTGACGGCCTTGGAGAATACGAAGGCGACGTCGTCCAGGAGATTCATCTCCGCCAGCTCGATGCCGAATCCGCAGGTACCCGAGGCCAGGGCCACGGGACCGGGGATCGGGATGCCCCAGAACGAGGCGGGGATCGATGGCCGGCCGGGGGCCTTCACACCCGCTCCCAGTCTATGCAGTCCGCCCGGAACACGGGCCCGTCCCTGCAGCAGGAGAGGTATCCCCCGCCCGACGACGGCACCGGGCACCCCCCGCAGACGCCCCAGCCGCAGCCCATCCCGCTCTCCATCGAAACCTGGATTCTGTGAGCCGCAGACCGCGGCGCGGCGAGCACGACGGCCTTCATCATGGGAGCGGGGCCGCAGACAGCCACGGAATCGAAGGCATCCCAGTCGATGTCCACGAGCAGATCCGTCACGAGACCGCGGACCCCCGCCGAACCGTCCTCCGTGGCGAGGCGCGATCCCGCGGGCAGGCAGCCGATCCCACGCGAGGATCTCATGCCGGCCAGGACCAGCCCGCCGCCCGTCCTCGACAGGAGGAAGGGAAATCCGGCGGCGCCCATCCCTCCGGCGATGAGGAGCCATCTTCCGGGGGTGATGTCATAACCCCTGCCGAGCGGACCCAGGAGCCGGATCCTGTCGCCGGGGGAGGCTTCCGACAGCAGCGACGTCCCCTTTCCGACCACGTCGAAGAGGAAGGATACCGTCCCTGCGGACCTGTCGCATCCGCTGAAGGTGAGAGGCCTGCGCGTGACGGGGAATGCTCCCGGCGAGGGCTCCAGCATCGCGAACTGCCCGGGCCGGCACTCCGCTGCGATGCCGGGGGCCTCCAGGACGAGCCTTGCAATCCCGTCGTCCACGAAGCGCGATTCCATCACCAGGGCGGATTCGTCCATCATGCCGCCGTTCATCGGCCTACTCCCCTTCCGGATCCTCGACGGCGCCGCCCATCCGGTCCAGGGCGGCTCTGCCCTCCGCGGTTCCCGGATACCTGCCGACCAGTTGCGACAGGTAGCCTTCGACCATTCTGTCGTCCATCCGGGCGGCTTCGGACGAGAGGTATGCGATCCAGAGAAGAGCCGGCTCCCTGTCCAGCCGCCACCTGGAGGCCAGGGCGGATGATGCGGCACGCCAGGCGGAATGGTATTCGCCCTCATCGAAGAGTCTCCAGGCTTCCTCCAGGAGCGCCGAGGGCCTCGCCTCCGCGGCCGGTCCCGGCGGCAGGCCGAGTCTCGCCTCGATCCTGCCCGCGAGGTCGCCCGAGTCGGAGAGGGCCAGAGCGTTCCCGAGCAGCGCAATCGCGCTGTCCGGGTCTTCGACGAAGTTTTCGGCCAGTATGACCATGGCCATGGCCCCGACCCTGGTGTCCTCGCTTGCGACGAGCCGGCGGAGTTCGGCCCCGGCCGACTCATCCGATCCGTAGAGGTCGATCCGCTTCTCCGCGGCGAGGAGGCTGAACAGATCCCTCATCTCCCGCGGGGCGGTTGCGAGGGTATCGATGTAGGTCGAGAGGAGGCGGATGTCATTCCGCCTGTCCGAGGCCAGCCTTATCCAGAGATAGCCGCCGCTCCTCCTGGAGAGCCGGTCCAGATCGTCCAGGGCTTCCTCCAGCCGTCCGTCACGCTCCAGGAGCAGCGCTCTGCGATACAGGGCCTCGGCGCCGACTTCCCGGTAGGAGTCGAGTTCGGAAGCATCCCTGTAGGCGCTCAGGGCGCCGGCATTGTTCCCGGCGGCCTCGGCGGCCCTGGCAGAGAGGAGGGCGATGTCCGCCAGCTCGCGTCTGGTGCTGTATGAGGCTCTCAGGGGTTCGAGTACGGCGACGGCCCGGGACGGGTCCCCCCCTTCGATGTACGCCTCGGCGGCGGCCGTCACCGCTCTGTAGTATCCGGAACCCCTCCGGAAGAGCCGACCGGCCTGCTCGGCCCGGGAGGCTGCGCTGTCCGGAAGACCCATTCCGCCGAGTACGCCGCACTCCGCGAGCAGGACCTCGGCTTCGAGGCTGTCCGACAGGTCCATGTTGCGCAGGGTGTCGATCACGGCCGCTGCATGGGGCAGGTTTCCGGCCAGAACCAGAGCTTCCACGAGCCTGATCCTCGAAGAGGTGAAGAGGTCCCGTCGCTCGCGGGAGACGGCTCGGTAGGCGGCGGCCGCATCCGGATACCTTCCCAGGGCGAGGGCGGCATCCCCGATGCCCAGGGAGGCCCGATCCCTCATGCGGTTGTCCTCCGTCATCACCATAACCGAGGAATAGGCCCTCATGGCCTCTTCGTAGCTGGAGGTTCCGCTCCCGCTGATGGATCTGGAACCCAGGAGAAGCAGGGCATCCGCGATGAGGAGCTGGGCGTCGTCCGCCCATCGGCTTTCGGGATAGTAGGTCAGCACCTTGCCGGCGCCCTCTATCGCCGTGCGGAGCTTCTGCTCCTCGGACGAGGACGGATTGTCCGGGTTCAGCCTCACGCTCTCCAGAGCATCGTCGTAGCTCTGCCTGGCGTTGTAGAAGGTGTTGAAGTAGGCGCATCCGAGGAAGAGGAGCAGGGCGGCGGCCAGCGCCGCGGCCGGAGCGCGGCCCGGAAACGCCCGTGCGGGATCCGCCGGCCTCGTGTTCTCAGCTTTCAAACGCACCATCCCTGAATATCCGCCTCCCCGTCCAGACGGCCTTCACCCTGCCGCGGAGCGGCCGGCCGAGGAAGGGGGTGTTGGTCGAACCGGAGAACATCGTGCGCCGGGATGGCGTCCAGGTCTCGTCCGGATCGAACAGAACGGCATTGAAAGGAGCGCCCGGGGGGAGGGACGGGCATGGAATCCCGAGGGCTCCGCAAGGGCCTGTCGTAAAGAGCGCAAGCACGTCCAGGACGGGCATGGGTTCAGGCCCTCCGGTCAGGACGGAGAGAGTGACGGAGAGAGCCGTCTCGAGGCCCGTTATACCGAAGGGGGCATCCATCAGACCCTTCGCCTTCAGCTCCGCGGCATGAGGCGCGTGATCGCTCGCGACGGCCGTCACCCATCCCCTCGCGACCAAATCGACCAGCCTCCCTCGGTCCCGGCCGGAGCGCAGAGGAGGGTTCATCTTGGCCATCGAGCCGCTCGTGAGCACCTCGGTCTCGTCCAGCGCCAGGTGGTGGGGCGTAACGTCGCACGTGACCCTCGCGCCCCGCAGGCGGGCTTCATGCACGATCCCCACACTCTCCGGCAGGGACAGGTGCGTGAGATGGACGCGGCCTCCACAGCTCTCCGCGACACGGACGGTCGATTCGACGGCTCCGGTCTCGGACTCGGCCGGAATCCCCGGAATCCCGAGGGACTCCGACACCGGCCCCCTGTTCACCACCCCGCCGGGTTCGAGCCACGGCAGTTCGGCGTGCTGCACCACCACCGTCCCGGTTCTCCCGGCCGCGGCCATCGCCTCCTTCAGGATTCCTTCGTCCAGAACCGGGGAGCCGTCGTCGCTGAAGGCCACCGCGCCGGCCACCGCCATGCCTTCTATGTCCGCGATCCGCCCGCCCGCCCGGCCCTCGGTGATGCAGCCGACGGGCAGGAGCCTGGCCGTTCCGGCCATCCGCCCCTTCTCGACGAGATCCCTGATGCGGCCGGGAGTGTCCGCCGGCGGAAGGGTGTTGGGCATCGCCGCAACGGTGGTGAATCCTCCCGCCACGGCG
Organism: Candidatus Fermentibacter danicus; assembly: GCA_001618605.1. Taxonomy (GTDB): domain Bacteria; phylum Fermentibacterota; class Fermentibacteria; order Fermentibacterales; family Fermentibacteraceae; genus Fermentibacter; species Fermentibacter danicus. Next base: position 175 of record LKHC01000089.1, on the reverse strand, counting down.
GCCCTCAGCCCGCTTGCTATGGTTTCGGACTCCCCGCCGCCCGGCTCGCGGAGGTGTACGTGCATGTCGGTGAGCCCCGGCATGAGCCACAGGCCGTCCGCCTCGATCGTTTCGCAAGATCCCGGCTGCGGCCCGATCGTCCCTTCGGCGGCCACGACCCCGTTCTCCACGAGTA
>LKHC01000088.1 GCA_001618605.1 Candidatus Fermentibacter danicus | reverse complement strand
GAGTCCGCCACAGGCGGCCGACCGGTCCTTCCGGAGCCGGTCGACAGCCTCGTGAGGAGCGCATTGGAAAATCTGTCCGTGGAGACTCTCGGGCTGGTCCTCCAGGTCTACGGCCGCCTCGGCATCGGCGGCCTGGAGGAGAGCGACGCTTTGTCCGGCCTCGGAGCGCCGCTGGTCAGGTATGCGGCGGAGACCGGGACGGCCACGACGGTCGAATATTCGCCCGCTGCCGAACCGCTAGCCAGAATCTATGCGGCGAGAGCGCTGCCGGAGGACCGGCTGCTTCCGCTGCTCGAAGATCCGCTCTGGGCCGTGAGATACGAGGCCGCCTGCAGGATCGGTCCGGCCTTGCTCGAACCGCTGCTGGAAGACCCCGTCCCGTATGTCGCGTTGAAAGCCGCGGCAGTGATGCAGGAAGCGGGGCTCGGAGGCGGACGGGTGATCAGGGAGCTGGCCCTTCTGCCGGGCCCGGTGGGGGATCAGGCGNNCCGGGAGAAGGCTGTCGGCTCTTCAGGCATGGCTAGGGGCGGCTCTTCCGGTCGATTCCGGCATGGATCGGTCCCTCCTCATGGATCCGTACTGGCTGGTGCCGGTGGTCTATCTCGACGGGCTCGCCGAAGCCGGCGATTCGACCGCGGCCCGGGCTAAAGCCGAGCGTCTCATCGCCGTCAGCGACGACAGGAATCTCCGGGAAGCTCTGTCATCGTTCCTGGGCAGGGAGGATGACCTGCCGGACGCGAGGCTTCCGGAGGGGATCGAGGAATGCGGCTGCTACGACAGAGTCTTGATCCGCACCGACGAGGGCGACATCCTGCTCGATCTGCTGACGGACACCGCGCCGGTCACATGCCGGGCCTTCTGCTGGCTGGCCCGCGCCGGCTTCTACGACGGGCTCTACTTCCACCGGGTGATCCCCGGATTCGTGGCCCAGGCCGGGTGCCCCCAGGGCAACGGTTACGGCGGCCCAGGCTTCTCCCTTCCGAACGAACGGAGTCTCGTCCGCTTCCGCCGTGGGGTCGTGGGCATGGCCGATTCGGGCCTCGACACCGGCGGCAGCCAGTTCTTCATCATGCTGGACGACCATAACCGGCTCGACTGCCGTTACACGGCCTTCGCCTCCGTTTCGGAGGGCGATCCGATACTTGACAGAATCGTGGTCGGAACCAGAATACTGTCGGTTAACCTCCTCCAGCCCGGCGACTAGCCGGAACCCAGCGTCCGAAAGGTTGGATATGTCCAAGAACATCAAGAGAATCCTGGTTACCGGGGCCGTGGGCCAGATCGGCAGCGAACTCACGCTCGCGCTCCGGAAGCGCTATGGAGCGGAGAACGTCGTGGCGACCGGGCGCAAGACGGCGCCTTCGAAAGAGCTTGCGGAGTCGGGCCCCTTCTACTACATCGACGTGACGAAGCGTGCCAGCCTCGACGTCGTAATACGCAGGCACGAGATCGATACGGTGTTCCACATGGCCGCCATCCTGTCGGCGGTGGGCGAGAAGAACCCGCAGATGTGCTGGGACGTCAATATGAACGGCACGATAAACGTCCTGGAGGCAGCGCGGGACTACGAGATGGCGCGCGTGATCATCCCCAGCTCCATCGCGGCGTTCGGCCCCGAGACGCCGCGCGACAACACCCCTCAGGAGACCGTGCTCAAGCCACGCACGATGTACGGCGTCACTAAGGTGGCAGGCGAGCTGCTGACCGACTACTACGTAAGGAGATTCGGCGTCGATGCCCGCGGTCTGAGGTATCCCGGCATCATCTCTGCCGAGACGCTTCCCGGCGGCGGCACCACCGACTACGCGGTGGAGATCTACTACAAGGCCGTCGAGCAGGGCTCCTACAAGTGCTTCGTCCGCGCCGACACGGCCCTCCCCATGATGTACATGCCGGACTGCATCAAGGCCACGATGGACCTCGCCGAGGCGGATCAGTCGAAGCTCCGGCATTACAGCGACTTCAACGTGGGCGCCATGTCCTTCACCGCCGGCGAGCTGGCCGCCAACATAGCCGGCCACGTGCCGGGCTTCACCTGCACCTACGAGCCCGACTTCAGGCAGAAGATCGCCGACTCCTGGCCCACGAGCCTCGACGATTCCGCAGCGAGGCAGGAATGGGGCTGGGCGCCTGCATGGGACCTCGACGCAATGACCGTGGACATGCTGGCGAAGCTCCGGGCGCGCCACGAGAAGGGCGAGCTCTACAAGGGAGCCGCAGCCGAGTAGTCTGAACGAGACTGAGCGAGGGCCGCCTCAGGGCGGCCCTCTTCTATTTCGACGTCAGGTGTCCGGTGGCCAGTGACAGGCGTCCGGTGTTCGGTAACTGTCGCTCCTGGAGCCGGGAGCCGGAAGCCGCCAAGCTGCTACAGCCGCCTGGCCAGCACAACCACCGCGGCCTTCTCCCGGATTTCCCCGTTCGATTTCTCGAGCCTGGCGAAGACGATGTAGCGGCCTACGGAAAGCCTTCCGCCATCCGAGTCCAGGCCGTTCCATGAGACCGTGAAGACTCCTCCGGACTGCAAGCCGTCCGCCAGAGTCAGCAGCCTCCTGCCCTGGACGTTGTAGATCTCCACGGTCACATGACCTTCGCCTTCGACATGAATGGACAGCGCGTCATCCACGCCGTCGCCGTCGGGGGAGAAGGGGTCCGGTTCACAGGAGAGGAACCCGTGGTGACCGGGGTCGGGATTGTAGGAGGAGTTCCGTTCGTTGGGAGTCCCGGTTCCGGAGCAGGTGGTCCAGGAGGTGGACAGCCAGCCGCTCGCAGCCGGATCGATCTTCTCGAGACTCCTCCCCGCCGAGCCGCCCCAGGACGGGGCGTAGGGGACCATGTCGAGCGCCTGTCCGCACGAGAGGCTTATGCGGACGTCGTCGGCATACTCGCGCCCCGGCTGGATCTGATCGTTCAGGGCGGGCCAGGAGGGCGGTTCGATGACCAGGCCCGGCGCGTCGGGCCAGGCATCGCGGAACTCCGCGCTGTCCGGCGCAAGGATCACATAGCCGCCGGCTTCGACCAGGATCGAATCGGCCGTGATCGTGACGTCCTCCCGCGAATCCGAGAGGACTACGCCGGCGAGCTGCACGGGGTATTCCGAGCGGTTGTGAAGCTCGATCCACTCGGGCTCGCCGGGATTTGGACGGTACATGATCTCGTTGATCACCAGGTCCGTAGCCCGGTTCCATTCTACGCGCAGCGTGTCGTCTGACGCGATCGAATCCCCGGCGCATGAAGTGAAAACGATCACCGGAACGGCTGAATGCGTGCCGAACCAGGAGGTTTCCACGGGAATCGAGTCTCCCGGAGCCGG
>LKHC01000087.1 GCA_001618605.1 Candidatus Fermentibacter danicus | reverse complement strand
ACCCGGAGATCGCCTTCCGGTATCGATACCGTGCCGAGATTCGCGATTACGGAGGATATCGCGACCGCACGGCCGTCTTCTCCGAAGGGAGGCTCCAGCGTCAGCCGGACAGGCGAGAAATCGACCCCCTGGTGCACGGACGGCGGATCCGAGCCGGGCGAGGGATTCGAAGCGATCCAGTTGCCCTCCGAATCGGGTCCGGCAAGGAGTATCCGGTGTACGGCAAGTCCCTCGCCCGGGTCGAACGGGATCGAGTCGAGCCCGTCGTCGTCGCAGAGGAGCGGATCGTTGGAGAGCACAGGCGTGCCGTAGGTGCTCATTATGCAGGTGGTGTCGGTTCCGGCGGCGGAGTAGAGCAGGAGGGGATCCCTGCCGGAAAGGCCGTCGCCTATCGTGGTGTTGGCGGTGGTGATAACCCGCGTCCCCGGGGCGAAGTCCCAGGGCTGGGCGCCGAGGCAGTATTCCGCGTCGAGGATCACGGTGAAGGAGCCGGCGGGCATGAACATCCCGGTAGACGCGTCGGGATCGGCCGGCGCTCCGAGTTCCGGCCGCCAGGGCACGAGGACGTCGAGGGCGTCGCCGTCGCATATCCTGCAGCCCTCCAGGTTGAACACCCCGGGGCCGGGGAACCAGAGTTCCACGTACTCGTCCGTGTCCTCCGAAGACGGGTTGCACATCACCTCGGAGATGACCGGCGAAGGGCATTCACCCGCGGAGTATCCCCGGAGCGCGGTGTCGTTCGACGGATCGAAGTCGTCGTGATGGTACACGCTCGCTCCGATGAGCCAGCATCCGTCTTCGAGATCCAGAACCGTCTCCAGCGTGTCGAGCGAGCCCGGTGCGGAATACGGGACGGGCAGCGAAGCGATGACCTCCAGGGGCGAGGCCGAGGAGTCCGCATCCATGTCCAGGAAGAAGGTGAGCGTGGCGCCATCCGCGGGGAGCCCTCCGAAGTTGCC
>LKHC01000086.1 GCA_001618605.1 Candidatus Fermentibacter danicus | reverse complement strand
GGCACGACGCCGGGTGAGCCGCCGGGCCCGGATGCGGCCCAGTTGAACTCGGCGTCGGGGCCGTTGAGCGATATCCGCTCGGCGGAGCAGCCGTTGCCCGGAGCGAGCGGTATGCCGTCGAGGCCGTCATCGTCACGAAGGAGCGGATCGTCCGAGGGTACGGGTGTCCCGTAGGTGGAGAGCACGTCCACGAGCCCGGTTCCGAACGGGCCGTAAAGAGTGACCGGATCGTCGGTCGTAAGGCCGTTTCCGAGCGTGGTGTTCCCCACTGTGGCGATCACGGTCGATTCCGGAAAGGCGTAGGGGCGTGAGCCGAAAGGATACTCCGGGTCCAGGACGACCGCCGTGCAGCCGGACGGCAGCCATTGGGAGGTTCTCAGCCCGGGCCCGGGGAGTTCGCCCGTCCAGGGGATCAGGATGTCCACGGCGTCGCCGTCGGTGATTCTGGAGCCGGCCAGGGGGTAGGCGCCGGGCCCTCCGTAGTATATCTCGATGAATTCGTCGCAGTCCTCGTCGATCGGATCGGCCATGACCTCGGAGATGACCGGCGGTACGCCTCCTGCGGGTGCGGCGCACGCCGTCGAGGCATCGTTGGCCGGGAACGAATCCTGACTGCACCGGGCGAGGCCGGTGATGCAGTACCAACCTGCGGGGAGCGTGACGGATGCGAAAATGGTGTCCCTCTCGCCGGGAAGCATCCCGAAGGGATCGACGGAGACCAGTTCAGTTTCACCTGGACCGAGTGCGGAGTCCGCATCGAGGTCGACAAAAAGTGAGAGTGTCCCCGAGGGGCAGGGTTGCGAGCCCGTGTAGAGGAAGGTCGCCGATGCCTGTATCGGGAGACCCGGGGCGGGCTGGGCATCCTGCAGGACGACTCCTGTGCAGGACAGGTCGGGCCCCGAGGAGGAACCCGGGCCCGTGCCAGGCGAACCTCCGAACGGACCGGCAATCCAACTGCCCGAGGCGTCCGGCATGAAGTCCGAGAGCCGCTCCACGCTGAAACCGTCGCCGGGATCGAACGGGATGTCGTCCAGCCCGTCGTCATCGCGCTCGGACCAGTTGTCCGAAGGGACGGGGGTTCCGTAGGTGGATACCGCGTTGCTGTCCGCGGTGCCGCCTGCGTCGAACAGGGTGAGAGGATCGGAGGAGGCGGCCAGCCCGTTGCAGATCGCCGCGTCGCCGGTGGTGAGGATGATGGTTCCGGGCGGGAAGTCGTATGCGGGATCGGAGACGTAGCCGGTTTCGAGCAGGACCGCATAACCGCCCGGAGGAATGATGGTTGTGCCGGTAACGGCGTCGGAATCGGGGAAGGTGCCGTGGACCGCCTCGTTCCACGCTTGAATTGTGTCGAGGGCGTCGCCGTCGGTCAGGGAGAAACCGGCCAGGTCCACCGGAGAGGCGGAGGGGTTGGATATCTCCACGAACTCGCAGCAGTCCTCGTTCAGGGGATTCGCCATGACCTCGGACAATACCGGAGTCTGACCCGAGAGCGCGATGACCAGTATTTGGATCATCATGACCGAAGGGTATCCCGGCCCGCGTCCGTCGTCAAGAGGTCGTGTTCGGCCGGGCCCGAGCCCTTATGTTCGGGAACGATTGAAACCCGGGATCGAAAGGAACGCCTTGGCATCAGGAAGAGCCCAATCCGCCTGGAGACTCGTCGGATTCGTGAGGCCCTACTCGGGCACGGTGGTCGTGGCCATGCTGTGCGCCGTCGTGTACGCCCTCTCGAGCGGCGCATCCATCGGGATGATCCTTCCCGTATTCGACGACGTGCTGAGCGGGAGGGAGGGTGATCGGACGGGCCGGTCGATCGGCGCCATCCTCTCGGAGGACGTCCTTCCCCTGGCGGGTTCCGCATTCGAAAGGCTGGCCGGCTTCGACCTCGATGGATCGGTGGAGGCCTTCTCGGAGACCGGCGCCGCCGCGAGGGCGGCCCTGAGGGAGGCTCCGGCGCGGGAGGCTCTCGCCGTGGTGATAGCCTTCATCGTGGTTCTCATAGTCTTGAAGAACCTCGCGGCGGTGATGCAGACCTTCTTCCTGGCGCGGGTCGAGCAGGGGGTTCTCTTCGACCTCAGGCGGGTGCTGTTCGGGCACATCCTCAGCCTCGATCTGGATTACTTCGCGAGGAGCAGGACGGGCGAACTGCTGAGCAGGATGACGGCGGACGTCGACCGTCTGAAGGGCGCCATATCGGAGGCGATGGTCAACGTGGCGAAGCAGGCCATCCTCCTGGCGGTGTTCATGACCATCGCACTGATGGCCTCCTGGAAGCTCACTCTCGTCACGCTGGCCGTGCTTCCGCCCAGCGCTCTGGCCATCGGAGCCCTCGGGAAGAGGCTCAGGCGCAAGAGCCACAGGGCGCAGGAGAAGATGGCCGACTTCGCATCCGTGCTGCAGGAAACCTCGATCGGCATCAGGGTAGTGAAGGCCTTCTCCATGGAGGCGTTCGAGCAGAGGAGGTTCGACCGCATCCTGCGCTCCCACGCCAGGTTCGAGACGACGCTCCAGAGGCTCAAGGCGCTGGCCGGCCCCCTGACCGAGATCATAGGCATGGGCGCCAGCGCGCTCATCTTCTGGTACGGGGGGAACGAGGTTCTCGGGAAGGGCGGCATGACCCAGGGGCAGTTCTTCGTGTTCCTGGGAGCGGCGCTTTCGATGATCGACCCGGTGAAGGATCTCAGCAAGTCGATAACCAGGATTCAGGCCGGCATGGCTTCCAGCGACAGGATCTTCGCCATACTGGACGAGAAGCCGGCCGTGGTGGAATCCGCCGATCCCGTCGACATTTCCGGTTTCTCCGACTCGATAGTGTTCGAAGGGGTCAGCTTCGCCTATGACCGCGAGCAGGTCCTCCACGGCATAGATCTCACAGTCCGGGCCGGCGAGGTGGTCGCCCTCGTAGGTCCCAGCGGGGCCGGCAAGAGCACGCTGGCCGACCTCCTGCCCAGGTTCATCGATCCGACACGGGGCAGGATCGTCATGGACGGCGTGGACATCAGGGACATGAGGCTCGCATCGCTCCGTGCGCTGATCGGCGTGGTGACGCAGGAGACCGTGCTCTTCAACGACACGATCAGGAACAACATCGCCTACGGCCACGCGGATCTTCCGCTCGAAAGGGTGCGGGAGGCGGCCGCGGCCGCCAGCATACTCGACTTCATCGAGGAACTCCCGGAGGGTTTCGAAACAATAATCGGCGAGAGGGGAGTGACGCTCTCCGGCGGACAGAGGCAGAGGCTGGCGATAGCGAGAGCCATCCTGAAGAACCCCGCCATAATGGTTCTGGACGAGGCCACATCCTCCCTCGACACCGAGTCCGAACGCCAGGTCCAGAGGGCCATCGAGACGCTCGTGAGCGGCAGGACCGCCCTGATGATAGCGCACAGGCTCAGCACGATAAGACGGGCCGACAGGATCGTATTCCTGGAGGCCGGCAGGATCGTCGAGACCGGCACGCACGAGGAGCTGCTGGCGGCGGGGGGCAGATACAGGAAACTCTATGACCTCCAGTTCTCGGATGCGGTCTGAAGCCTCCGCCGTCCTGAGGCTCCATTCCCTCGGGGACGTCGTCCTGTGCCAGCCTGCGGCCTCCCTGCTCGCGAAGGCGGGGGAGGTGAGATTCCTGGTCTCCGACGCCTACATCCCGCTCGTGGAGAGATTCGGCCCCGGAGTCGTCCCCGTCGGCATCCCCGAGCGCGGCACTGTTTCTGCGATCCGCAGAGCCCTGGGCTCATTCCGGCCCGTCCGGACGGTTGACCTGCAGGGAAGCATCACCACCATGCTGGGGACATGGCCCGGGAGGGTGTCGCGCTTCAGGATGGACAGACGGCACCGGAAAAGGGTCATGCGAGGCGAGGGGGCCATGCCCCTGCGGTATGGTCAATTCTGCAGAACGGCGGGATTCGCGGTTTCCCCGCCTCCGGTGCTGGAACGCCGCTCCGGACCCGCGGGGACCTTCTCCGTAGGGCTGGTCTGCGGCGGGAGATGGCGATTGAAATCGATCCCGGAGGCGGTCGTCTCCGAACTGGCCAGACTTTTCTACGATCTGGACGGGGCAAGGGTGACACTCATAGGCGGGCCCGAAGATGCCGGCGCCGTCGAAAGAGCGGCCGCGGGCGCCTGCCGGAGCGGCATCGGACGCTTCTGCGGTGAGGGCGGGGTGGCGGGTCTTCTCGATGTTCTCGAGCGCCAGCATCTGGTCGTGTCGCCCGACTCGGGCCCGGCGCACGCCGCGAGAGCCCTGGGAGTACCGACGCTCGTTGTCTTCACGTCCACTTCGACGAGGCTCGGTTTCTGGTCGTCCGAAGGGACGGCGGGCCCATTCGCGCCATGCAGCCCATGCCACAGACACGGCGGCATCCGCTGCCCCCGCGGGAACGAGGAATGCAGGACGTCGATCCTCCCCCTGGAGGTCTATCGCGCCGCCAGGGCGCTGGTGGAGCCATAATGAGCACCCCGCTGATGGAGCAGTACCTGAAGGAGCGGGAGAGGCATCCCGGGAAGCTGCTGCTGTTCCAGATGGGTGATTTCTTCGAAACCTTCTTCGACGATGCGGCGACTCTCTCCAGGGTGCTCGGGATCACTCTGACCTCCCGCGACCTGGACAGGGAGACGGGAGACCGGATCCCGCTGGCCGGGTTCCCCGTCCACGCGCTCGACAACTACCTGCCCAGGCTCATCAGGGCGGGGCTCCGCATAGCTATCTGCGAACAGACCGAGGATCCCTCGAAGGCGAAGAAGCTCGTCCGCAGGGAGGTCACCGAGATCATCACACCCGGCACGCTGGTGTCGGGTCAGGCGCTGGGGGAGAGGGAGACCGCTCTTCTCGCATCCCTCCACTCGGCCGGGGACAGATGGGCGGCTGCGTTCTGCGATCTCTCCACCGGCTCCGTCGACGCCCTGAGGGGAACGAGGGAGACCGTACTGGAGGAACTGGTGCGAAGGGCTCCCCGGGAGATACTGGTTCAGGACGACCCCGCCGGAGACTCCGCAGGCGCAGTACCTCCGGCGGCTTCCGCAGCGGTGAGTGTTCTGGAGTCATGGCGGTTCGGTGTCGCGGCCGCCACGGACTGCATCAGGAGGAGACTCCGGGTCTCCGCGCTGGAAGGGCTGGGACTGGAGGATGCGCCTGAGGCCCTGGGAGCCCTGGGGGCGCTGCTGTCCTACGTCGAGGACGTAAAACGCAGCCTGTCGGCTTCTCTCGAGTTCACCGGGCTGTACAGCCCCTCCGACATCCTCGTCATAGACCGCACCAGCGCCCTCGCGCTCGACCTGGTTGACACTTCCGGGCCCGACAGGGAGGTCGTCCTGGCGGACGCGACCGACCGCACCTCCACCCCCGGAGGAGGCAGGATGTACAGGAACTGGCTCCTCTCGCCCCCCAGGGACCGGGCCGAGATCAGTTCCAGGTACGATGCGGTGGAGGAACTCCTCAATACCGGAATCTGGCGCGGAGCATCCGAACTGCTCGCCTCCTGCTGCGATCTCGAGCGGCAGGCGGGCCGCCTCATGACTGCGAAGAGCACGCCACGGGACCTGTATTCGATAGGCGCGACGGCGGCGCTGCTGCCCGGGCTGGTGCAGGAGATCTCCTCCTGTGGCTCGGTTCAGCTCGCAGCGGTTTCCTCGATGGACACCCTGGACGATCTGGGCGCGGAGATCAGGCGCGTGCTCGTGCCAGATCCCCCGGCGAAGCCCGGCGGAGGAGACACGATCGCGAAAGGTGTGTCGGCCGAACTGGACGAGCTCCGGGAAGCGAGGCACGGCGGCAGGAGCTGGCTGTCAGGCATCGAGGAGAAGGAGAGGCGCGAGACAGGGATACAGAAGCTCTCGATCGGCTTCAACAGGGTGTTCGGCTATTACATCGAAGTCCCGAGGAGCATGTCGGGCATGGTTCCCGACAGGTACGTCCGGAGGCAGACCCTCACCGGAAGCGAGAGGTATTCGACACCGGAGCTGCGGGAGATGGAGTCGAAGATACTGAAGGCCGAGGAGGGCATCGAACGCCTCGAGAGGGAGATGGTGGAGAAGCTGCGCGGGGAAGTGGCGGCCGGGGCCTCGAGGATCAGGAATACAGGAATGCTCCTGTCCCGTCTGGACGTATTCTGCGGGATGGCCCGCCTGGCCTCGGAGCGGGCGTATGTCCGGCCCGTGCTCGCGGATTCGCCGTGCTTCAGGCTCGAGGATGGGCGCCATCCGGTGCTGGATCTCATCCTGCCCTCCGGGGAGTGCGTGCCGAATTCGATCAGGATGGATGCCGACAGGAGGATACTGATAATCACCGGGCCGAACATGGCGGGCAAGTCGACGCTGCTGAGGCAGGCCGCCCAGACGCTGACGATGGCTCAGGCGGGCTCCTTCGTCCCTGCCGCCTCCTTCGCGTTCTCCCCCGTGGACAGGCTCTTCACCCGGATAGGCTCTGCAGACAGGCTGGCCAGGGGGCAGTCGACATTCCTGCTCGAGATGGCGGACGCCGCGGCGGTGCTCAACCAGTCCACGCCCGAGAGTTTCGCCGTGATCGACGAGATGGGAAGGGGAACAAGCACCTACGACGGGCTGGCTCTCGCGGGCGCAATTCTTGAATCGCTCCACGACAGCCCCGTACACAGGCCGCTGGTGCTCTTCGCCACGCACTATCACGAACTCACCAGGCTGCCCGCCGATCTGAAGGCGGCGGCGAACTTAAACGTCCCGGTTAAGGAGACCCGATCCGGGATCGTCTTCCTCTACCGGGCCGCGGAAGGCCCTGCGGACAGGTCCTACGGCATCCACGTCGCCGCCATGGCCGGTGTGCCTCCCGTGGTTACGGCCAGAGCCGCCAGGATTCTCGCCAGGCTCGAGAAGGACGGACTCTCACGGGCGGATTCAACGGACGGCCAGATGTCCATGGACTTCGGCTCTCCTTCGGATGCCCTCGTCCAACTGCTCAGGAGCGTGTCGCCGGACACCCTCACCCCGAGGGAGGCACAGCAGATCCTCTACGAACTCAGGGGCATGATCGACTGACGCAAACGAATGTTTACATCCGGTCCTGCATCCTCCATATTCCCCCGCGAAGGGAGATGAGGATGGAGTATCAGGACAGGCAGAACGATCAGGGGTGGTCGGCGCGTCTGGCCGGCAGGGCCGGCATTGTCGCCCGACCCTCCAGGGTGAGGCTCGTGGATTCCGGTCTGGTGGCGGCATTCTTCAAGGACGGAGAAGCAGACGGTCTTCCCGTCCCGGGGGCGGCCTGGGTGCTCGAAAACGGCTGCAGATCGCTCCTGATAAGAACCCTGGCTGTCAGAAGGCGCGCTCCGGGCGGAATACTCGTGCTGGCAGGCTGAGGAGCCCGAGGGATGACAGCGGAGGCCGCAATCATCATGTAAGCATGTTGTAGCCGGAGTCAGTCCTAACGGCGCGAAAGGGGTCTACTCCTGAGCACGTCCGCTCCTGTCGGCAGCACCGAAGGTGTCGGCCCGGAAGGCATTGAAGCTCTTGCGGAAGCCCTGAAATGCTCCATAAGGGTCGCCCGCTCCGGATGGCCTCCTGTCGAGAACGAGACTTTCCGCAGTCTCGTCCCTCAATCAATGACAGCCGCCAGGGTGCGTCTGGCCGAGTTGGAGGCGGCGGCAGCCTCGGGCGCCGGCCCCGTTTCGGAAACTGTCTGCGAGAACGGATCCTGTGTGTTCTTCCATGTCAAGGCACTGGAAGACAAAGGGGGAAGCCCTGACGGAACGGCGACCACCGCTTTTCCCGCCCCTCCGGGAAACAGCGGCGACTTGATCCGGCGCCTGCAAACCACGCTGCACGACATCGCCACATCGCTGCCGCTCTCGAAGGGCGACCTGTCCCTGGTTCTGCCGCTGATGGCCAGATCCGCCATGGACGTGTCCGGTGCAGACAGGGTAAGCATCTGGACACTCGTCGAAGCCTCCGGAGAATCACCGGAGCATCTGGAGTGCATTGCAGTCGAGGACCGGGCGAAAGCCCTGTCGAAGGCGGACATGCCCCACCTCGTGGCACCCGCCTACTCGGAGCTGCTATCCTCCCGGAGCGTGATAGAGTCGGCCGACGCAAGATCTGACAGCCGATTCTCAGAGTTACTCGAGGGCTACTTGATTCCCCACGGGATAACCTCCACCCTGGACGCTCCGATTCACAGCGAGGACAGGATCCTGGGAATCATCAGCATGGAGCGCACGTCGAGCGGTCCCCGTCCATGGACTCTGATCGATCAGGCCTTCTCCGCCTCACTGGCCGAGATAGCCAGCCTCGCCATGGAGACCGCGCGGCAGATCGAGAAGAGCCGCTCGATAGTCATGCAGGAGGAGGATAAGGCCCTGATCCTGGAGTGCGTGGAGGATGTCGTGATGCACGTCTCCACGGACGGCCGGATCCTCTGGGGCAACGGCGCGGCTGCAGAGGCGTTCAGGTTCGACCAGTCGGGATCTTCAGGCAGAGGCGGAGAGGCGCTGGTCGGCGCCGAACTGCCCGACTGCATCGGGACGCTCCTGCGCGGGATGCGGGAGGACGGTATTCGAGGCGAGGAGATCGAGTATCCCGACGGGAGATTCAGGTTCACCTCCGTGTCCAGCATGGCCAACAGGGGCGGTTACGTGCTCATCGCGCACGACACGACGGAGCGCAGATACTCGGCACGGCTGCACGACGCCACCCGGAGGATCATCGAGAGCGGCCTCACGTCGATGGACACCCGGACGCTCTACAGTGAGATTCATTCCATCATCTCCGAGATAACCACCGCGGACAACTTCTACATAGCAATCTACGACGGCAACAGCGACCTGCTCTCCTTCCCGTACTACGTCGACAAGTACACCCCCCCGCCGGAACCGAAGAAACCCGGCAGGGGATTCACCGAGATGGTGCTCCGCGGGGGCAGACCGCTGTTCCTCTCGGAGTCCGACATAGCAAGATACATCAGCGAAGGTCAGACCGAGCTGATCGGTGTCCTCTCCCACTGGTGGATCGGGGTGCCGCTGACCATAGAGGACAGGATCTTCGGCGTGATGGCCGTGCAGAGTTATTCGGGAGGAGCCATCGACCAGAAGATGAAGGATGCGCTCCTCACGCTGTCCGGCGCGGCGGCACTGGTGATCGAGAAGAGACGCACCGAGGACTCCCTGAAGTCGAGCGAAGCGAGGTACAGGGCCCTTGCCGAGAATGCCAAGGACGGCATCCTGCTGATAACTGACGGCAGGATCGTCTACGCCAACGACTACATGGGGGAAATGATCGGGCTGGCGGCTTCGAGCCTGAGGAACAGGGAGTTCTCCAGCCTGATCTCCGATTCCGAGAGAGACATGGTGCTGGACAGATATGCCTCCAGAATCAGCGGCAGGCAGGTACCCAGCATCTACGAGACACTACTGAGGAAGTCTGACGGCACCGATGTCCCGGTGGAACTGAACGTCTCCCTGATCTTCGACCACGGGAAGCCAGGGCTCCTGGCCATCGTCCGCGACATATCCGACCGCAGGAGGACGGAGGATGAGAAACGAATGCTGGACATCCAGATCCAGCATTCCCAGAAGCTGGAGAGCCTGGGGGTTCTCGCGGGAGGGATAGCCCACGACTTCAACAACCTGCTGATGGGGATACTCGGCAATGCGGGCCTGGCCCTCATGGAGCTGCCGCCGGAATCGCCCGTGAGGAGGACCATAGAGAGACTCGAGACCGCCGCACTCCGGGCGGCGGAGCTGACAAACCAGCTCCTGGCCTATTCCGGCAGGGGCAAGTTCATTGTCGAACCCCTCAACATCAATCTGCTCATCGAGGAGATGGCGAACCTGCTCCAGGCGGCCATCCCCAAGAACATCGTCCTGAGGCTCGATCTGGCCCATGAACTGGACCAGATCGAGGGCGACGCGACCCAGCTCCGGCAGATAGTCATGAACCTCATCATGAACGCGTCGGAAGCGATCGGCGACAGGAGCGGGGTGATAACCCTGGCCACCGGGATGACCTTCGTCGACAAGGCCTATCTCTCGGGTACATTCATCGACGAGGATCTTCCGGAGGCTCTCTATTCGTATATCGAGGTCTCGGACACCGGATACGGAATGGACGAAAGGGTCAGGGCAAGGATCTTCGATCCGTTCTTCACCACCAAGTTCACGGGAAGAGGGCTGGGGCTGGCCGCGGTGCTCGGCATAGTGCGCGGACACAAGGGGACGGTGAAGGTCTATTCCGAGCCCGGCCGCGGAAGCTCCTTCAAGATACTGCTCCCGGTGATCGGCCGGAATCAGTCCGATCAACCTCTGGACGGGGAGGCGGACCTCATCGGCAGCGGTTCCACGGTACTGGTGGTGGACGACGAGGAGACCGTAAGGACCGTTGCGAGGCTGTCGCTCGAGAAGTGCGGCTTCCAGGTTCTGTCCGCGGTGGACGGCAGGGAGGGCGTGCGAATCTTCAGAGAGAATGCCGACTCAATCGAACTCGTCCTTCTCGACATGACCATGCCCCACATGAACGGGGAGGAGGCCTTCGGCGAGATGCGAAGGATCAAGCCGGACGTCAAGGTGATACTCTCCAGCGGCTACAACGAGATGGATGCCGCAGGAAGGTTCGCCGGCAAGGGTCTTGCGGGGTTCATCCAGAAGCCCTACCGTCCGGTCGACCTGATAGCCAGGGTGAGAGCGGCCATCTCGCCGGACTCCGCTTTATCGTTCGAGTGATGCGGCCGCAACAGGGAGGATCCGATGCTGCTGCCCGGCGATAGGTTGCCGGGGGGGTCGGCCGGGAATGCGCCCGGCCCGACTGCCATGCCTGCGAACAGGTTCGGAGGCGGGTCCACGGGCGGCGGATTCATGGCCTCTTCGCCGGCCGGCGGGGCAGGCGCGAATAGGAGACCGAAGCAGTGCGAACGCTATGACCGGCGGTTCCGCCATCGCAGGATGGGCGACCCCGGCGGGAGGTAGTTTTGGACAAGACGGCTCTCCACACTCTCAGCTACGGCGTCTGCATCGTGTCTGCCGGCGCCGTGGGCCGGAGGAACGGACAGATCTGCAATACGGTGTTCCAGGTCACCTCCGAACCAGCCACGGTGGCGATAAGCATCAACAAGCTCAACCTCACCCACGAGATCCTCGGAATGGCGACCCATTTCAGCGTATCCGTGCTGGGCGAGGAAACCCCGATGACCTTCATCGGGAGGTTCGGTTTCAGGACCGGGCGCGATTTCGACAAGATGGAGGGCGTCGGCGTCCGGACGGGCGTTTCCGGATGCCCGGTGGTGACGGACAATGCCGTCGCCTTCCTGGAATGCCGCCTGATGTCCTCCTTCGACTGCGGAACCCACACCGTGTTCCTGGGCGAGCTGGAGGATGCGAGCATCCTCTCCGGGGGTGCACCCATGACCTACGCCTATTACCACCAGGTGAAGAAGGGGAAGTCTCCGGACCGCGCCCCGACCTTCATCGGAAAGTAGCTCCGGGAGCGAAATGCCTGAATACACCGGACGCCCTTCCGAAGGGGAGGGGATAAGCCTCTTCATGCCGGCCTTCAACGAGGAGCAGAACGTCGCCTTCATGATCGGATGCGCCAGGAACGCGCTGGATGCGCTCGGCGTCCCATGGGAGATCGTGATCGTGGACGACGGTTCGTCGGACGGCACCGTCCGCGAGACGATGGCAGCCGCCGTCGGCGATGAAAGAATCCGCGTGGTCTCGCACGGCGCCAACAGGGGTTTCGGCATGGCCCTGCGTACCGGCATCGAGAGCGCCCGAATGCCCTGGGTCTTCTACACGGACTGCGACGGCCAGTTCGATCTCGACGACCTGGGGAGGGTCTGGGCGGAACGCGTGGATGCGGATGTCGTGTCGGCCTACAGGCGCCGCCGCCGGGACCCCGGCCTCAGACTCGTATACTCCTTCTGCTACAACCTCATCGCCTGGATCGTATTCTTCGGGGGGTTCAAGGATGTGGACTGCTCCTTCAAACTCTACAGGAGATCCATCTTCGAGAAAGTCAAACCCAGATCGACCTGCGGCGTGATCGATCTCGAGATCCTGACGCTCGCCAGAGGCTTCGGGTTCAGGATAAGGCAGATACCGGTCCTGCACAGGGAGAGGCGCGCCGGTACAGTCTCCTTCGAGACTTTCCGAAAGGGCTTCTTCGCGTGGGTGAGGATCGGTGCCCTGACCGAGATGCTCGAACAGCTCTTCGCGCTCAGGGTCAGGACTTGGCGTGGCGACGTCGGCTGAGCGTCTTTCCTTCGACTCCTCCGGCAGGCAGACCTGCGCCCTGTTCACCCCGCTCCCGCCTCTCCCGACGGGCGTCGCGACGTATGCCCTCCGAATCGTCCTGCTCACACGGGACATCATCGACTGGAGAGTCTTCTTCTCCACGGGGTCGGACCCCTCACGGCTTCCCGCGGACGTGACCTGCGCTCCGATCGCGGATCTGCGCAGCGGCGACGTTCCGGGATCGAGGGTCTTCATGCTCGGCAACTCTCCGGAGTGCTTCGAGCCCGCCAGGGCTCTCCTGGAGCTGGGGGGATGCGGAGTCTTCCACGAGACCGTGATGCACCACATGCTGAGACACTGCTGCCTCGCAGAAGGCAGGATGGATCTCTACCGACGCCTTCTTGGATTCGATTACGGCCCGGGCGCCGGACAGGTCGAGAAACGCCTTTCGAAGAGCATGCCTCCGGAAGAGTACGACACCCTGCTGAAGCGGTATCCGCTCATCGGCTCGCTCGTGCACGCATCCGATCCGCTGGTGTGCCTGAACCAGGCCGCGGCCTCCGTCCTCGGCCGCCTGTCGGGAGGCAGGAGGGTCTTCGTCGTGGGGCACCCCCTCGACCCGATCGACGGGATCGCCGGCCCCGCCCTCCCGGATGATGCTCCCCTGGCGGGGATGGTCGGCGGATGGCATCCGGGCAGGAATGTGGAAGCGTTCATGGAGGCCCTGCACATTCTGAGAACCGGTGGGCTGGACATCCGCGGCGCCCTGATAGGCGGAGGGTGGCCGGACGGACTGCCCGGCTGGATCGCAAACACCGGCAGGCTCGACGAGCCGGCGTATCAGGGCTGGATCAGGAGGCTGTCCGTGGCCGTGGACGTCAGGCATCCGACCTGCAACGAGACTTCCGGCAGCCTTCTGGAGGTCATGCGGGCGGGCGTTCCGGCCGTCGTCACCGCATCAGGACCGTCATCGTACCTGCCTTCGGACTGCGTCGTAAGGATACCGGCTCCTCCATCGCCGACCGCGCTCGCGTCCGCGATCCGCATGATCCTGGAGGACCGCGCCCTTGCCCGGGCCCTCTCGGCCGCCGCTGCGAGGCATTGTTCGAAGGAGAGTTCCGTGGAGCGGGCCAGATCGGAATGGACAAGGATAGCGGCCTGCCGTCCGGAGCGGGCGCCCGCCGACCGTTCCGGGAATGCCTCGCTCTCCGCGGCCCTCCACGATCCGCCTCCGGGCTTCACCCTCTGTCCCGCTCTGGATTCGGAGCCGATCGCCTGGGCCTTCGAAGGCACGGCCGCGCTCGATCCGCCCGAGGGCAGGCCGTACTGTCTGCTGACTGCGTGGGGCAGCGGAAGGGCCGGCGCGAAGCCGCTGCCGAAGGAACCGGCCGTGCTTCGGTTCGAGGGCAGGGTGGTGCTCGAAGGGCGCGGGAGGGTATCCCAGGTCACCTGGACGGAACGGCCGTGAGGCGGGCCCTCTTGCTGATCATCCCCCCTGCAGCCGCCGCGATTCCGTTCATCGTTTTCCTCCTGTCGGGCTCTCCGGGGCTTCCGGGGCTTCCGGCGGAGAATCCCCCTGTTCCCGGCGACTCGGACGTGTACGAGCAGGCCTGGCATTTCTGGTGGGCAGGGAAGGCGATCCGGGAGGGCTCGGATCCCAGGGTCTGCCCCCTCATCGGGCTTCCGCCTCCGCATTCGCTCGCAGGCCAGAACATCGGATGGCCGGACGCCCTGCTGTTCGGTCCGCTCCTGGGCGACCGCCCGGCGGACGCCCTTTTCGCAGCCCTGCTGGCCGGGACAGCCCTGACCTTCGCGGCGGGCTTCCTCTTCGCCGGATCGTGGGGTCTCGACGGATACGGGAGCATGCTAGCCGCCCTGTTCATCACCTGGGCTCCGGCCAGGACGGCGCATCTGATGCAGCACTATTCCATCGCCTGCTTCGGATGGGCGATCCTGTCGATGGCCTGTGCCCGGCTGTTCCTGGTCCGGGGGAGGGCGGCCCTGCTTGCAGCATCGGGGATGGCTCTGCTGATCGCCTCGATGGAATCCGCATACCACGCCATGATCGGGGCGGCCGGGATCGCCGCCGTAGCGGCCGCATCCCTGAACCGGCCGTGCAGGGGCAGGATTCCGGCGCTGGCCGCCGTGACGGGGGTAGCACTGGGTGCGTCCCTGCTGTTCTACGCCGCTTTTCCCGGGCGGCTCCCCGCTGTGGAGGCTTCCGGCGAATCCGTGTACTGGTCCGCAGAACCGCTCTCCTATCTGCTGCCTTCGCCGTTCGGACTGCCGGCGGTTCTGGCCGGCATGCAGGCGGGAGCCTTCTGGATGCCCAACCTGTTCGAGGGTGTCGTCACCCCGGGCTTCGTTATGATGCTGCTCGCGATGGCCGCCGTTCTCCGGAGGCCTGCAGGCCGATGCGCCGATCCGATGCGGAGGAATGCCGTCACGCTGGCTTTACTTTCGATCATCCCCTTCGTTCTCGCCCTCGGGCCTCGGCTGAAGCTTTTTGCGACGCCGACCGGAATCCCCCTGCCCTATGCGCTGATCCTGAAGCTGCCCTTCCTCGAAGGCGCGAGATCGGCCTCCAGGTTTGCGATGCTGGGCGCGGCGCTGCTCGCGGTGCCGGCGGCATACGCTTTGAGGCGGCTCGGCAGAGGCGCCGGAACCGCTGTCGCGGTTCTCGCCGCCGTCGAGCTGATACCGCCCGCCCTTCCGTCGGTCAGCGGCGCCGTCCCGTCCTTCTATTCGATCCGCGGGGAGGGCGCCTGCATCCTCGAGATCCCCGCCTCCCCGACGATCAGGCGATACGCCCTCTTCATGACGGCCGACTCCAGGGAGAGGCCCGTCTTCTTCCACGCCAGACGCGCCGCTCCCCTCGACCCGTCGCTCGAACCCTTCATGGCGGATTCACGGCGGCCCGTGACCGACGATCAGGCGGAGGCGACCGGGGTCGATCTCATCGTGTACAACAGATGGATGTTCGAGCCCGGCGAGAGAGACCGTCTGGATGCCATGTATTCCGGCATCTTCGACGATCCCCGGGGCTCCGATTCCGTGTGGGTATGGCGCAGATGATGCTCGAGGTGGCGCTGGACGTCACCGTGGCCGCCCACGCACTGGGCGGAGTGGGCAGGTACACCCTCGGGCTGGCCTCCGCGCTCGAGGAGCATGCCGGAGACTTCGGCGCATCCGTCTCCTTCCTCGACGTTCCCGCGGCCCGCAGAGGCACGAGGCAGCCGCTGCCCGGGGCCCTCACCCTCCCCGATCCTCCCTGGACCAGGATTCGCGTGCTCGCCGGAGCAGGCTTCCGGCTCGGCGTAGAGAGAGCGACCAGGGCCGCCAGGATAGCGCGGATCTCGGATGCGGACGTGTTCCATGTCAGCGGGGTACAGCCCGAATCTCCGGTGGGACGGCCTCGAGTCCTGACCTTCTTCGACCCTTCCGCCCTGGAGCATCCGGAGTGGCACACAGCCGCGACGGTGCGCTACGCCGAGAGGGAGGCAGCCCTGGTGAGGCGCGGCGCTTCGCTGATGGCGATATCGGAATGGTCCGCCGCCCGGGCGCGGGAGATCTTCGGCCCTTCCTGCAGGATCACGGTCGCGGGTGGCGCGGCGGATCCGTGCTTCACGCCGGGGGATCCTTCGCCCGGCGTTCTCGACGG
>LKHC01000085.1 GCA_001618605.1 Candidatus Fermentibacter danicus | reverse complement strand
AGGAGAGGGATGTCCGCCGCCCTCTCGCGCAGGGCCGGAACGTGCAGGGGGATCACGTTCAGCCTGTAGTAGAGGTCCGCCCTGTACTCCCCCGCATCCACCCTGCTCTTGAGATCCACGTTCGTGGCGGCGATCAGCCTGACGTCGAACGGTACGTGCTTCGTGCCGCCCACCGGAAGCACCTGGCGCTCCTGGAGGGCGCGCAGCAGCTTGACCTGGAGGTCGCGGTCCAGCTCGCTGACCTCGTCCAGCAGGAAGCTGCCTCCGGATGCGGCTACCAGCAGGCCGTCCTTGTCCTTGTGGGCGCCGGTGAAGGCGCCCTTCACGTGCCCGAAGAGTTCGCTCTCCAGCAGGGTGCTGGTGAAGCTGCCGCAGTTCACTGCCAGGAAGGGCCCGGACGACCTGCGGCTGTTGTAGTGTATCGCCCTCGCCACCAGCTCCTTGCCGGTTCCGCTCTCGCCGGTGATGATGACGGTGCTCTCCTTGTCGGCCACGATCCTCACCTGTTCGAGGAGCTGCAGCATCACTTCCGTCTTGCCCACTATCTCGGAGAAGTCGAAGCTGGTGCGCACCTGCCGGCGCAGAACCCGGTTCTCGGTGAGCACCTCACGGACCTTAAGCGACCTCTCCAGCGAAATCATGAGCTGTTCGACCTCGAAAGGCTTTATCAGATAGTCGCTGGCACCCTGCCTCATGGCCTTCACGGCGCTGTCTATGCTCGAATAGGCCGTCATGATGATCCCCACCAGCTCGGGGTTGAGCCTGCGGAGTTCGGACAACAGATCGATCCCGTCCATCCCCGGCATGCGCAGATCCACCAGGGCGATGTCCGGCGTTCTCCCGGCCGCGTGGTCCAGGGCCTTGAGCGGAGAAGTGAAGCAGTGGACCTCGAAGCCCTTCTGGGAGAGCAGCACGCTCAGCCACTCCAGCATGGAGGGCTCGTCGTCCACTATCATGAGCCTGAGCTGGGACGTCATTCGCCGGCCCCGTTCTCGGGGAGGTCGACAGTCACGGAAAGCCCCCCGCCCTCTACGGCGGAGAACGAGACCGAGCCCCCGTGCTCCTCGGCGACCCGCCTGGCTACGTAGAGACCCAGGCCGGTGCCCAGCTCCTTCGTGGTGAAGAAGGGCTCGGAGGCGCGGGCGAGCGTCTCCGGCGGCATGCCGGGGCCGTTGTCGCGGAGCGTCACCCTGACGCGGTCGTCCCTGTGGACCAGTTCTATCTCGATGCGACCTTCGGAACTGGAATCGAGGGCCTCGGCCGAGTTCCGGAGCAGGTTTTCGAAGACCTGGAGGAGCCTCTGCTCCCTTCCCCTTATCGTCGTTTCGGGCATCGGATGGAGCCTGATCTCGACGTTCCTGGCGTAGCTGTTGCGCGCCCCCTCCACCACGCCCCGGATCAGCATGTCCAGCCTGATCTCGGATTCCTCGCGGGCCTTGCCGCTTCTGGCTACCTCCAGGTATCCCTCGATGATGTCCGAGGCCCGGCGGGACTGGTTTATTATCATGTCGATCATCCGGGCCTCGCCGGC
>LKHC01000084.1 GCA_001618605.1 Candidatus Fermentibacter danicus | reverse complement strand
GGCCATCGCGCCCGGCTCCTCCCCGTAGGAGTCGGTGAACATTCCCATGCGGCATTCGAGAATCCTGTCGTCCGTGACGAGGTCTATGTTGTCCGGGAAGGCTCCCGCCTTCCGATAGCCGGCGAGCAGCCGGTATAGCTGCGTCTCTCTGACTTTCTGCTCCCAGTCCTCCCCGAGCGAGAGCATCCTGCAGAGCGAGGCGTTAGCCCGGAGCGGGTGGCCCCCGGAATCCAGGACCAGGATGCCGTCGGCCAGGTTCTCCAGGATGTCCCTGGAGCCGGCCCTGCTCGCCTTGAGTGCCTCCAGGGCGTTCTGGAGCCTGCCGGACTGCCTCCGGAGCAGTTCGGTCAGATAGCCCGAGACGAGCCCCACCGAGAGCAGGAGCAGGGCGTGGAGGAACACCCTCAGCGCGATGTACTGGCCCGAGAGATCGGCCGGAGCGTCGAGCCCCAGGCGCGCTATGACGGCGCTGCCTTCGGCCGGCGCCCTCCCCGAGAGGGTGAGCATCCCCGACAAGGCGAGGATCAGGGTGTCCGTCATGGCGATCCAGGCGCCGCCCCGCACTCCGAGCAGGTATCCCGCCAGCATTGCGTGAAGCACGAATACCATAGCGAACGGGCCGTCGATGCCGCCGGCGTAGTGGACGATGACTCCGATCACGAAGGCGTCCAGGCAGCACAGGAGCCAGGCCGGGAGCCGGCTCTCCGGCTTCCGTGAGGACAGCAGCAGGTAGAGGATGCTGTTGCCCAGCAGAACGGCGGCGGCTGCGAGGTATGCGTCGCGGACCTGGCTGGAGCCCAGCACGGCGATTCCGAAGGCGCAAAGGGAACCGAGTACGGCCAGGCGCCACACCTGAACCCAGGTGAGGCGCCTGCCTGCGTCGAGTCTCATCACCGGATCGACCCGGCGGCGCCTACTGGCCCCCCACGGCCCCGATGAGGTCGAAGATCGGCAGATACATCGCGATGACCATCCCGCCGACCACGCCGCCGAGGACGACGATCATGATCGGCTCGAGGACGGAGGTGAGCCCGGCAACGGCGACGTCGACCTCCTCCTCGTAGAAGTCGGCGATCTTGAGCAGCATGTCGTCCAGGCCGCCCGTTTCCTCGCCCACCGCGATCATCGAGGTGACCATCGAGGGGAACACGCCTGAGGCCTCCAGCGGATTGGAGATGTTCTCGCCGCCGGAGATGCTGGTGCGCGCCTGCATGATGGCGTCGGCCACCACCCTGTTGCCGGCCGTCTTGGAGGTGATGCTGAGACCGTCCAGGATGGCCACGCCGCTGGAGACCAGGGTGCCCAGTGTGCGGGTGAACCTGGCTATCGCCATCTTGCGCTGGAGCGATCCGAAGATGGGCATCGACAGCTTGACTCTGTCGATGACCTTCTGCCCGGTGTCGGTCTTGTACCACATCTTGTAGGCCACGACGGCCACGACGATGCCTATGATGATGAAGAGGAAGTTCGCGATGAAGAACTCCGACAGGGCTACGACGACCTTGGTGGGCCCGGGCAGGTCGCCTCCGAGGTCGGAGAACATCTGCGCGAAGATCGGGATGATGAAGATGAGCATCACGGAAATGACGAGGGCGAGAACTATCATGACGACCATGGGGTACATCATGGCGGTCTTTATCTTGGACTTGAGGCTGGCCGCCTTCTCGAGGTGGGTCGCCAGCCTGGACAGGATCGTGTCCAGGATGCCGCCCTGCTCGCCTGCGGAAACCATGTTGACGTAGAGTTCGTTGAAGATGCCGGAGTGCCTGCCCATTGCGTCCGCCAGGGTTCCGCCCTTCTCAACGTCGGCCGTCAGTTCGCTGATGATGGTCTGAAAGGCCTTGTTGTCCTGCTGGCGCCCGAGGATCTGAAGGCAGTTGACGAGGGGAAGACCCGCATTGATCATGGTGGCGAACTGCCGCGTGAAGGTGGCGAGCTGCTTGTCCGTGATGTTGGTGCCGAACTGACCCAGCTTGCTGAGATCCATGCCCTTCGAGCGGATCTTTACGTTCGACACGCCCCTCTTCTCGAGAAGATCGACCGCATCCTTCCTGGTCGCGGCCGATATCGACCCGGAGAGGGTGCGGCCCTGCTTGTTGGTACCTGACCATAGGAATTCAGGCATCGCAATCTCCCGTCGTCTATAGGACCTCGCGACCCGTTACCATCATCTGTTCGAGTTCAACAGGGTCGGGCGAGCGTTCGAGGGCGACCTCCTTCGAGATGTCCCTCTTCGCATAAAGCTTGTACAGGGCCTGGTTCATCGTCTGCATGCCGAACTTCTGGCCGGCCTGCATCATGCCGTAGATCTGGTGCAGCTTGTCCTCCCTTATCGCCGCGCGCACCGCCGCCGTGCAGACCAGCACCTCGGCGGCCAGGGACCTTCCGGTGCCCCTCATGCGGGGCACGAGCTGCTGGGTCAGCACGCCCAGCATCACGAAGGAGAGCTGGCTCCTGACCTGCTCCTGGCTCTGGGGAGGGAAGGTGTCGATGATCCTGTTTATCGACTCGTAAGTGGAGTTCGTATGGAGGGTGGCGAGCGTGAGGTGACCCGTCTCGGCGATGTTGAGGGCCACCTGCATCGTCTCCATGTCGCGCATCTCGCCTATCAGCACCACGTCGGGGTCCTGCCGGAGGATGTAGCGGAGGGCGCTGGCGAAGCCCTTGGTGTCGTCCCCTATCTCCCGCTGGTTGACGATTCCCTTGTCGTGGTGATGAACGTACTCGATCGGGTCCTCCACCGTGACTATGTGGCACGGACGCGTAGCGTTGACCTTGCGGAGCATCGAGGCCAGTGTCGTGCTCTTTCCGCATCCCGTGGGGCCGGTGACGAGTACGAGGCCCTGCCTCTTTTCGGCGAGAGTCGCCACCACCGGCGGCAGCCCCAGCTCCTCGAAGCCCAGGATTTCGTAGGGGATCACCCTGATCGCACAGGCGACGCAGCCGCGCTGGTTGAACACGTTGGCGCGGAACCTGGACAGCCCCTTGATGCCGAAGGCGAAGTCCAGCTCCTTGTCCATCTCGAAGCGCTTCTTCTGCTCGTCCCGGAGGAGGCTGTAGACGAGATCCTGCGTGTCCTGCGGCGTCAGCGGGTCGTACTCCATCCGCAGGAGGTCGCCGTCGACCCGGATGACCGGAGGGGCGCCGACCGTCAGGTGGAGGTCCGTCGCCCTCCTCTCCATCATGTCCTTCAGGAGCTGCTTGATGTTCATGCCGGCCGGCCTTTCGTATCGGGGTCCGTTGGAGTGTCCTAGGGCTTCAGCTCGCCTTCCTCGACCTTCGCGAGATACCTCTTCCGGGCCTCCTTGACCTCCGAGTCGTCGTCCGCGGTGACGCGGTTGATCTCTTCGAGGGTGGAAAGTCCATTCTTCATCTTGTCCACGGCGTCCATCCTCAGGGTTCTCATGCCGCTCTCCACGCCGATGACCCTGAGCGCACCGGTGGCGACCTTGTCAATTACTGCCTGTCTGACGTACTTGTCAATGGTCATGACCTCGTATATGCCCGTCCGGCCCTTGTACCCCGATCCGTTGCAGACCTTGCAGCCCTTGGCCACGAAGGTTTGCGCGCCTTCGAACTCCGACGGGTCGATGCCGGCCTCCATGAGTTCCTCAGGGGTATGAGTATGTGGTTCACGGCAGTTCCTGCACACCTTCCTCAGAAGCCTCTGCGCCATGATCGTGCGCACCGCGGAGGCGACCAGGAACGGCTTGATGCCGATGTCTATCAGTCTGTTGATCGTGCTTGGCGCATCGTTCGTGTGGATCGTCGAGAACACCAGGTGCCCCGTCAGGGCGGCCTTGATCGCTATCGAGGCGGTCTCCAGGTCCCTTATCTCGCCCACCATGATGATGTTCGGATCCTGCCTGAGAATCGCACGGAGGGCGCCGGCGAAGTCGTAACCCATGGCGAAGTCGATCTGGGTCTGGAGGATGCCGTCGATGTTGTACTCCACCGGGTCCTCCGCCGTGATGATGTTCACCCTGGGAGTGTTCAGGGAGCTGAGGGCGGAGTAGAGCGTGGTCGTCTTGCCGCTTCCCGTGGGCCCGGTGACGAGCACGATGCCATATGGCGAGCGGACGCCCTTCATGAAGTTCTCCAGAGCGTCCTCGGGGAAGCCGAGCTGCCTCAGGTCGAACTCGAGGTTGCCCCTGTCGAGAATGCGGAGGACGATCTTCTCGCCGTTGACCGTGGGCACGGCGTTCACCCGGAAGTCGATCCAGCGGTTGTCGACCTTGGCCTTGATCCTGCCGTCCTGGGTCTTGCGCTTCTCGGCTATGTCCATCCTGGCCATGATCTTGAGGCGGCTGAGTATGGAGGGCTGGATGTCCTTAGGGAGCCTGCGCACCTCGAAGCAGGTGCCGTCGCGGCGGTATCTTATCCGCAGGTATCTCTCGTAGGGCTCGATGTGGATGTCGCTGGCTTCGATTCTCACGGCGCGGCTTATCACCTGCTCGACGAACTTCACCACCGGGGCGTCCCCCATTGCGGAGTCGTCCTGGACGACCTCCTCCTCCTCGTCGTCGATCACTTCGAGACTCTCGACGGTTTCGAGGTCGTGCTCGCTCTCGTCGTAGTTTTCGAGCTTCTCCTCCACGGTGACGAGGTCGTCGACCTTGCCGTAGAGGTCGTCGAGGCAGCGCCTGACGGCGGAGGGAGCCGAGGCGAAGACCAGTATCTCGCGGCCCACGGCGAACTTCACCTCGTCGACCGCGAAGAGGTTGCCCGGATTGGCCATCGCTATGTGAACGAAGTTCCCGTCGTCGGCTATCGGGATGATTATGAACTTGCGGGCGGTGTCCTCGGGGATCACGGACGCGAGCGCGGGATCGAGCCGCACTTCGTTCAGGTAGATGGGATCGACGCTGTATATCTCGGCCAGGAACTCGGTGACTATCTCTTCGGGAACCTTGCCAAGGGCGACGAGGCTCTCCGCCAGGTCCGTCTCGCCGGGGCCGAACTCGCTGATGACGCTCTCGACCTCGTCGACGGTGACGATGCCGGCCTCCACCAGCATCATGCCGAGTCGGCTAAGCATCCGGACGACCGACCCGCCGGGCGGCGAGCGACATATCGGCAGGCGGCGCAGCCGGCGGGCCTTCCGGACGGCACCCACGCGCGTCTCCACGCGGGAGGAGAACCGGGCCGAAACGACGGCGGTCGCTAATCACCACCTATGGTGCTCCTTACGACTTCCTCGAAGGTGGTCAGACCACGCTCGAGCTTGCGCAGGGCGGCTTCGCGCAGGTTGACCATGCCGGCGGCGAGGGCGGCCTTTTCTATCTGGATGCTGTTGGCGTCGCTCTCGATGAGCTGTCTGATCTCCTCCGTAACCGGCATGACCTCGAAGATGCCCTCACGGCCCCTGTAGCCGGTGTTGTTGCAGTAGTCGCAGCCCGTGCCCTCCTCGAACGTGAAGTTGGCGAACCTGGCCGGATCGATTCCGGCCTCGACGAGCGCCTCTTCGGGCACGTGAATCTGCGCCTTGCACCTGGGGCAGACCCTCCTGATGAGCCGCTGCGAGCAGATGGCCACGAGCGAGGTGCTGAGCATGAAGGGTTCGGTGCCCATGTCTATGAGCCTGTTTACCGTGCTGGGAGCGTCGTTGGTGTGCGTGGTGGACAGCACCAGGTGCCCGGTGAGCGCCGCCCGGATGGCGATCTGGGAGGTTTCCTGGTCTCTGATCTCGCCGACCATGATGATGTCGGGGTCCTGCCGGAGGTATGCCCTCAGCGCCGAGGCGAAAGTGAGGCCGATGTCCTCGTTCATCTGGACCTGGTTGATGCCCTTGAGGTTGAACTCGACCGGGTTCTCGGCGGTCATGATGTTCACGCCCACGTCGTTGAGTTCGGTGAGGGCCGAGTAGAGCGTCGTCGTCTTGCCGCAACCCGTGGGGCCGGTGACTAGGACGATGCCATAGGGGCGCCTGATCGCCCTGCGGAGTTCCTTGAGGCTCTCCTCCTCCATGCCCAGCTTCTCGAGGTCCAGGATGACCTTGCTGCGGTCGAGCAGGCGGACCTCCACCTTCTCGCCGAAGAGGGTGGGAAGGGTGGCGAGACGCATGTCGACGAACCTGTCCCCTACGCGGATCTTCTGACGGCCGTCCTGGGGAAGGTGCCTCTCCGCAATGTTCATGCCGCCCAGAATCTTGAGCCTGCTGACTATGGCGGACCTGTACTTCCTGCTCGGGCGCATGACCTCGTGGAGCACGCCGTCTATCCTGAACCTGATCCTGATGTACCTCTCGAACGGCTCGAAATGGATGTCGCTCGCGCCGCGCTTGACCGCATCGCTGATGATGCTGTTCACGAGCTTCACCACGGGGGAATCCGCCACGAGGCTGGAGATGTCGTCCTCCTCTATGGCGGTGTCTTCCTCCTCGGTGATCATGGATTCGAACACCTCGTCGCCCACGAGGATGTTCTCGCTGGGAATGTCGTCACCGGGTTCGTCGTACTTCTCGACGATGCTCTTCTGGTCGAGGGAGACCAGCGCCTCCGTCTCGGGGTAGTAGCGCCTGATGGCGCGGAGGATCATGCTGGTGGCGCAGATGTGGGGCTCGATCTCTAAACCGATGGAGAAGCGCAGGTCATCTATCGCGAACAGGTTGTCCGGATCGGCCATGGCGACGACCAGGACCTTTCCTTCCCTGCTGATGGGAACGACCTCGTACCGCTTGGCCACCTCGGGAGGAACCAGCCTCACGATTTCGCCATCAATGGCCATTTCGTCGAGGTTGATGCTTTCGACCCTGTGCTGTTTCGCCAGGTTTTCGTTCAGATCGGCTTCGGAGATGGCCTTTAACTTGACGAGGTTGTAGCCCAGGCGCCCGCCCTCGGCACGCTGCTGCTTCAGAGCGAGTTCGAGCTGCTCCCGCGTGATCAGACCGGCTTGAAGAAGCATCTGGCCGAGTTTCAAATGGGTTCCACCCCTCATCTTGAAGCCGCGCGGGCCGGCTCGGTATCAGAAGTCCACAAACGGATCACCATATCGTTCCGTGCAATTTTCACTGCCGGGAGGCTGTCTGTCAATGAAACAGGGGTGAAGGCTAGAAGTTGATCATCACCCAGACATCCAGACCGACGTCCTTCTGGTCGTAAATGGAGTTCACTCCGTCCGTCTTCCAGCCGTAGATCGCAGTCATCCCCGCGGTGACTGTACCGAAGTCGTAGTTGGCCGAGGGCTCGATCCTCCATTCCACCCTGTCGCTCTGCACCCTGTCCTCGAAGCCCGGAATCTCGATTACGGCCCCCGTCCTGGTGCGCGTGATCCTGAGCGCCGTGGTCAGCTCGCTCCGGAAGCTCACCCTCAGGCGGTCGAGCAGGGGCAGCGGGATGGAGAGCCCCCCGGGGGCGCTGAACGCGTACTGGAGGTTGAGCGAGAAGCTGTTGCTGTTGCTCCTGGTACAGGCTCTCGTACCGGTGTAGTTGATCGTGACGGAGTTGGTGACGTTGTCCGAGAGCGTTATCTGGACGGTGTTCTTCAGCGTGCCGCTGATGCTGAAGAGCGGCGACCACCTCGTGGATTCCGTCTTGCTCGTCCTTATGTATTCGTCGTCCTCGAATCGTCCGCTCTCCGTCGTCTCGACCCGGTAGCCCGTGCTGAGGGTTCCCGACCTGAGAATCCTCTCCAGCGGGGCGAAGCGTTCGAGACCCGTCCAGGAAACGCTTACGGAAGGCCAGGTGGTCGCCAGACGGCGGTTCCAGTAGCCGGAGTAGAAGTGCCTGGTGTCGGTGCGTGCGTATTCCGACCTGACGGACATCGACGAGATCGGCCGCACGCCGCCCGACACCTGGAGGTTGTCGCTTATCGTGCGGTCGTATGGAACGATCCCGTCCAGGATGGGTTCGAGTCCAAGGCGATACCGGTAGTCCGGATAGGAGACGAGTTCCCGGTAGTCGGTGCCTTCCGTCCGGGCTATCACTATCGTCGGATCGGTGATGTTGCCCGACCATCTGTCGAGCCTGGCCAGAATCCATCTGGGACTGCCCGGCGGGGCCTGCTCGTCCAGCCTCTCGTCGCGGAGCCTCGCGACGTATCTCAGCGCCTGTACCAGTCCGACCCTCAGATTCAGCCTCTTCGTGGCCGACACCGTCGCGCCGGGGCGCCCGAGGGAATCGCGCCCGCTGGTAGTGTGAGGGGCGAGCCTGCTGGAGCGATACACCGCATCGTAGCTGAGTCTCGGCATCAGGAGATTCAGGAGGTTCAGATCCTGCGAGAGGCTGAGATTCTGTGTGCGGTTCACCTCGCGCCCCGTGTTCATCGAGAGGTCGCCGTACCAGGGATAGAGCAGATCTCTGCCCACCCCCAGGGAGAACGAGGATGACTGACCCTTCCAGAAGCCGAACGCCAGTGAGAAGTCAGTCCCGAGTGTCCGGGCCCGGACGGCCCGGGTCTGCACCGTGTCCGCATCGCCCTGTTCCCACCTCGTATCCCAGTTGTTCTGACGGATGACGTTCCACGCTATGCGAGTCGGCCAGGGGCTGAAGAACTCGGCGACGGGAAGGCTCAGGAGCCGAATCCGGGGCAGGCCCAGGTCGTAGCCGATCTGGCCCCTGGCGGTTCGCGTCGTGTCCATGTACAGGGGCGACCTGCCGAGCGTCAGCCCGTACGCGTGTCCGAGCTGCCACGGGTCGAGCAGATACCTGGCCGGACCGGTGGAGCCGGACCTGTTGCGGCGGAGGGTGACGTTCGTATCCCGCCGGTCGGTCTGGGTGCGGTTCTCCCAGGCCTCGTCCCCGTCCAGCCGTCTGTCGGAGCCGGACTGGAACCTGGGTTCGGAGTACTCCCTGCTCCACGCATAGGAAGCCGGCATGGAGAGGAACCATGTCCTGGGCGTGAAGCGCTCCGTGTAGAGAGTGACGTCGGACCCGAACCTGGTGATCGTCCTGCCCTGGCCTGAAGTGGCTCCTAGGCTGTGGAAATCGGCGCCTACGCTTCTGTAGTCGCCGTTCAGCCTGATCAGATCGGCCATCTCCACCATTGCGCTGAGCCGCCTGGCGTAGTCGGGCTCCCCGTAGGGATTGAGGAGAACTATGTCGTCGAGCCAGACCGTGGTCGTGAGGCTGCCCTGCTTCGTGTTGCGGACCCCGGCGCTCAGGGCCATGACGTCGCTCAGGCTGGGATTTCCTCTCACGGCCAGGTTCCCCTGTCGAAGGAACACGAGCCCGCTCTCCTGCTTCCTTTCCCGCAGCGAGGCGAGATCGTTGAGATCGACCTCGACCTGCTGCCACCCGGGAGCGAGCGCGGTGACGATCTCGTAGTAGTTGAGAGTGTCCCTGCCCATCCTGAGGAAGAACTCTCCGTCGGCCCGGGAATCCCCGTGGACGGGATAGCGGATTGTCGAATAGCCGGTGTAGTTCTCGGAGGAATAGTAGTACTGGGTCGCCAGCCCCTCGTGCCCGGGTAGGATGTTCGAGGCGGCCAGCACCAGCGACTGCTCCAGCTTGAGGTCGCCGTTCTCGTCGCGTCCGGGGCTGACTCCGGGGGGAGGGTCGGCCGCGTACTCGTAGCTGTCCTGGTTGTTCACGGTGGAGACGATCAGCTCCTCGCCCGGCGCGACCGGTATGCCTATGCTGTCGAAGAGGACAACCGCCCTCTGCTCCCATCTGTTGCCCACCACCGCGAAGTCATAGACGTTGATCGTGTCCCGCTGGGTGAAGCCCTCCATCCAGAGCCTGGCATAGCTGATCTTCTCCCAGGTCGGGTTGGAGCCGCTGATGGCGGGAACGGTGACGAGGCTGGTGTCCGAGAGGGGGATCTCCACGAGCATCCAGCCGTACTCGTTGGGGCCGGAGATGACGTAGTCCGGGTCGTTCAGAGGTATCTCGATCCTGAAGAAGGAGTTGGCCCTGTCCAGCATGCCGTTGCCGTTGAGATCCTCCGTATCCAGTACGCTGTTGCCCTCCGTGCCGTTCACGTGTCGGTAGCGCTCGTGAATCGGCAGGCTCTCGTCGAGGAAGTAGTTGTCCCGGTTCGGATCGGGTTCTGTGGAGAGAGGGTATTCGTCCTCGTCCATCAGCCCATCGAGCCCCGTGTCCTCACCGTTGCTGTAGCTGCCGTTGCCGTCGGCATCCTCCGTGTCCAGGCGGCCGTTCGCCCTGATTTCGAGGGTGTCGCCCGTCCTCTCCAGCCAGTAGGAGTCCTCGTCGATCCGCTCGCCCAGGTCGAGGTAGAGACGAGCGTCCCTGGCCGATCCGGTGGCTCTCACATAGAGCCTCACGCGGGTCCTGGAGGAGAAGTCGAGCCCGTATGGATCGATGCAGCGCATCAGGCCGCCCCAGGAGGACGAGCTTCCCTGGGCCGGGTCGAACACCATCTCGAGCACGGAGTTGACCTTGTCGTTCTTCTGAGCGTCGGGGCAGTTGGTGATGATCTGCCGCATGAGCCACCGGTTGGTGAAGTTGTACCACTGCAGCGTGCCGGGAGGATTGTCGAATACGGAATAGTCCCCGGGGGCGCTCGACCGGTGCCAGCTCTGGCGCATCGTCTGCAGAGACAGAGAGGATTCGGTTCCCTCCATGTCGTCGATGTAGGCCTTGCCGGAGGTGTTCGGGTTGGGGAAGCTGGCCGCCAGCTCGCCCGACAGGACGAATCTGCTCTCCGCGTCGGTGTTGATGCCGGGGAGATGGTTCACCGCATCGGTGAGGAACCTTGGCGAGGCTTCGTACCGCGCGTCGATGTCCGTGACGAGCGTCCTGGTGGGCTCTTCGCCCACCCGGGGGCGGTCGTCGGGCGTGTCGGCGTCCTCGAACATCGCCGTGGCGCCTATCCACGTGCCCGAGCCCAGAGTGTAGACCGCGCGGGTTCCGAACAGGGTTCTCTGCTGCACCGCCATGAAGGGGAGGTATTCGAATCTCACAGACAGCACGTTGCTGGGATTCTGCGCGAGTTCGGCGGCTTCGCCCATGAGGGTCAGGATGCCTATCTCATAGACGATCGTGTAGTCCACGTCGCGCGTCAGGGTTCTGGTCTGGCCGCTCACGTTGAGGGTGACGACCTCGCTCCCGGCGACTATTCCGATCCTGCCGAGGGAGAAGGTGGTGGATGCCGCCCTGTACTCGACGGCGATGAAGTAGCGGCTGTCGGCCGGGTCCGGGTTGCGCTTGTCGTAAACGAGCGGATTCCGTATCTCCAGGCCTTCATTCTCGAAGGGCCTGCAGTCGGGAAAGACGAGGTAGCCGTTCTCCCAGTCGACCGCGCTTCTCTCGTCGACGAGGCTGCCGTCGCCGTTGGTGTCCAGCCCGAGTATCTCTATGAACGGCACGCCGTTCTGGGTGGACACGGGAGCCTCGCCGGCCCTGGTCAGGAAGATGGAGCAGTTGAAGCTCTCCGGTACGATGTTGTTGGAGCCGAGGAAGTATCTGTTGCGCAGCTCGTAGCTCCACGTGGGGTAGCTGGGCAGGGGGTTGCTCTCCTTTATCAGCTTCAGATCGAGCGACTCGAGAGAGGAATCCCCGTAGGTTACGCCGTCGGCCACCATGAATACGGCCAGAACGTGGGCCTCGTTCACCGGAGTGTTGAACCTGATCGCCGTGCTGTCGTCCACGAGAACGAAGTCCTCGTAGGGGCCCTGCAGAAGCTCGTCCCACCAGCCGGGGCCGGTGGAGTCCGGCAGGAACCAGGTGCCTTCCACCGCACCCGTTTCGTCGTTGTTGGTTCCATCCAGGTCGTCCCTGAAGACCCGGATGTGGGTGATGACCGGCTGCTGGACGGAATCGGGGAACGTCAGATAGAAGGTGTTGCCTGCGGGGTGGATGTCCAGGATCGAGTCGGTGACCATGGTGGCCTGGCCGACGAATTCGGCCGATTCCACCGAACTCGCCTCCTTGCTGGCGATGGTGGTTATGTCCACCGGACCCACCTGGGAAATCATCTTCGCGCCGAACAGCCCCTGGTGGGGTATGCTGTAGGCGACGAACTCCGGCCCGGAGATCGACAGGCTCACGTCGCCGACCTCTATTGACTGGATTATCTCGTCCTCCCAGCCCTCGTAGGCCAGCCTGATCCTGTTCTCCGGCTCGTACTGGCGCTCGGAGTTGTGGTCCACGTCCACGTGGATCTTCTCGCCGATGGTGCCGTTGAGCTGAACGACCAGCTCCTGCTCCATGCGGAGGTCCGGGAAGAGCGAGGTGCTCTGCCCCTCCACCTCCACCGCGTTGGGCCTTACATGGGTTATGCCCGAAAGGGTTATCTTCTGATGTCCGGAGATGTCGAGCTGACCGCCCTCCCCGATCGTCCTGGCTATGATCGGCGGCATGTCGATCGGGAGGTAGATCGTAGGCAGGAGCGAGCCCCGCTCCCTCGACCTGGGAATGCTCGATTCGCGGAACGAATCCCGGAGAGTGAGCCTGGTGGAGCCGAGGAGGGATCTGTCCAGGATGCCGCCGAACGCGCCCGACGACATCCGGCCTGCGGGAACGCCGCCGATGTACGGCCTCCACGAGAACAGCCCTCTCGAAAGGGACGGGTAGATCCTGTACGAGAGGTTCTCGATGGTGTAGAGCCTGGGAAGGGTGTCGGAGTAAACTTCGAACGGGTTGGCGGCGTACAGGGCCGGAGCGCGTACCGAGGCCCCCGGGGAGACATGGGGCAGCGTGAGCAGGGCTGAACAGATCAGCGCGAAACCGGCCGATGTTTTCACAAGCGCAAATACCCCCACGCCTGCAACCTGTTCCAGGGGCAGCGACGGAGAAGGCCCGGGCGTTGATCATGTTCGGTCGAGTGCGTATCATGGAGGCACCATGAAAAAGCTGCAAGCATACGCCATAGCCGAGTTCATACCTCCGTTCATCCTGTCGGTGGCGGTGTTCACCTTCGTAATGCTGCTGGACAAGCTGCTCGACCTCCTGGACATGATCGTGACTAAGGGGATTCCCATCAGGACGGTCATGGAGGTGTTCGTGCTGCTGCTGCCCTCCATGATCGCGGTAGTCGTTCCCATGGGCGTGCTGGCGGCCGTTCTGATGGCCTTCGGCCGCATGGCGGGAGACCTGGAGATAACCGCGATGAAGGCCTCGGGGGTCGGCATAATGACCACGATGTGGCCGTTGCTGATGCTCGCGGCCCTGATGGCCGGACTGCTGATCTTCTTCGGGAACCACGTCCTGCCGGACGCCAACCACATGGCCAGAAACCTGCTGCTCGACATAGGCACCATGAAGCCGTCCGCCAGGATACTGCCGGGGATGTTCGTGGACGGGATCGAGGGCTTCACCATCTTCGTGGACACCAAGGACGATCTCACCGGCGAACTGACCGGCATCTACATAAAGCAGACCCCGGCCTCCTCCCCCGCCAGGATCATCACCGCGATGAGCGGCAGGATCGAACCGATGTCGGCCAACAGGATGCGGATAGCCCTCGCAGACGGGCAGATGCACGAACTCACGGCCGAAGGCTCCTACAGGATTCTCGACTTCGAGAACTACTCGATCGACCTGGACAGGTCCGAGGATCTCGTCCGGCGGGAGAGGGACACCAGGGGCGACCGCGAGATGTCCGCTGCGATGATGCGTAGCACGGTCGACTCGCTGACCGCGGAGACGGCCGTCCTGCGTGATTCGATGGTGCTGATGGGCCGCGAGCCGCTGCTGGCGCTCGCGGAAGGGCGCCCTCCGTTCTCCGCCCTCGTACGGGACTCGTCGGAGTCGCCCCTGGGGCCGAGGGGCTGGTACAACACTTCCAGGAACAGCCTGATGATGCGCGCTTCGGAGATCCGGATGCTTTCCGACAGAACGGCGTCCGGCATAAGGACGATGAACAAGCTGGACGTCGAGATCCACAAGAAGTACTCGATCCCCGTAGCCTGCATAGTCTTCGTGCTGCTCGGCGTTCCCCTCGGCCTTTCCACGCGCCAGGGCAACGCTGGTATAGCTCTCGGGGTCAGCCTCCTGTTCATCCTGGTCTATTACCTGTTCCTCCTCGGCGGGGAGCAGCTCGCGGACAGGGGCATCCTCCCGGGCTGGCTGACGATGTGGTCGGCCAACATTCTGATGGGTGGGCTGGGAATCTATCTGACCGTCAGGAGCATCAACGAGGGCAACCCGGTGCCCATCCCGGACCTCAAGCCGCTCATGAAGCGGCTGGGACTCCTGAGGGAGGACTGATGCCGATCCGGAAGCTCGACATGTACATCGGCACGAGGTTCGTGAAGATGATCGTCTCCACCGTGGGCGCCTTCGTGGTGATCTTCGTCTGCGTGGACGCGTTCGAGCACTTCAGCCGCTGGGTGGACAAGGATGTGGGATTCCCCACCTTCGTCCGGTACTACTTCTATGGGCTGCCATACATCGTCACGCTGGTGATGCCCGTGGCGATCCTTCTCTCCTCGCTGTTCCTGGTGCACTCCCTGGCCAGGCGGGGCGAGCTGACCGCGATGACCTGCGCCGGAGTGAGCGTTCCGAGAACCTTCCTGCCCATGATCGTAACGGGCTTCCTGGCCTCGCTCCTCGTGATGGTCGTCGGGGATTCGACAGTGTCGGAGGGCAAGTACAGGCAGTCCATGGTCAAGCGCGTGGAGATAGACAGGCGGGACCCCGTGGACTACACGAGGCGCAGCGCCTTCTCCTACCACACGCTGGGCGGGCTGTTCATGGAGATCGGCTACTACGACGGGCACAGCGCCACCATGACGGGGGTGACGATACTGGAGCTGGACGACAGTTCGAGGATCGCCTCCAGGCTGGACGCCGCACGGATGTGGTACGAGGACAGCCTCTGGCGCGCCTCCGGCGCGACGAGGCGCGATTTCGGGCCGGGTGGAGAGGTGATCGTGCAGAGCGCACCGGACATGATCGTCGAAGGCCTGTCGGAGACGCCGGAGGACTTCTCGGCCCGTCCCAAGGCCCCCCAGGAGATGAGCTTCTTCGAGCTGACCGAATACATCTCCAGGGTGGAGTCCGCAGGAGGCGACACCAGAGGCGATCGGGTCGAGCTGTGGCTGAAGCTGTTCTTCCCCCTGTCCAACCTGATAATGGTCCTGGTGGGAGCCCCGCTCGCGGCCAGGAACCCGCGCAGCGGGAAGACGGCCGGGTTCGGCCTTGCGATACTGCTCGCGTTCCTGTTCTTCTCGCTCGTGAGGTTCGGTCAGACCCTCGGCCACAAGGGGGCGCTGGAACCGGTGCTGGCGGCCGGCCTCGCCGACGTGTTCTTCATAGCCGTGGGCCTGTTCCTGATATTCCGCCCCCAGACGAGCTGAAGCCGCCTGCCGCCGGGAAACGACGGGCGCCCGTCCCCTTTCGGAGACGGGCGCTTTCGTTACGGACGGCTATGTCTGCGGGAAGGCCCCGGTATCGCTCAGTTGGCCTTCCTGAAGGTTCCCATGAAGGCGACCAGGGCTTCCACGGAAGCGACGGGCAGGGCGTTGTAGAGGGAAGCCCTGCATCCGCCGACGCTCCTGTGGCCCTTCAGGCCTACAAGACCCTGCTTCTTGGCCTCGGACACGAACTTTTCCTCCAGCTCCTCGGAGGGGAGCCGGAAGGTAACGTTCATGATGGATCTGGAATCCGGCTTCACGGTTCCGCGGTAGAACCCGTCGCTCGAATCCAGCGCGTCGTAGAGGAGGGCGGCCTTCTTCTGGTTGGTCTTCTCCATCGCGTCGATCCCGCCGTTGTTCTTCAGCCATGCGAGGACGAGCCCCACGACATAGATCGGGAACACGGGAGGGGTGTTGTAGAGGGAGTTGCCCTTCAGGTGGGTCTTGTAGGAGAGCATCGTGGGGAGGCCGTCCTTGGCCTTCTCGATCCAGGATCTCCTGGCGATCACGGCGGCCGTGCCCGAGGGGCCGATGTTCTTCTGGGCGCCGGCGTAGATCATCGAGAACTTCGAGAAATCGAGCCTGCGAGAGAGGAAGTCGCTGGACATGTCGCAGATGTGCGCCACGCCGCCGGTCTCGGGGAAGGTGGTCATCCTGGTTCCGTAGATCGTGTTGTTGCTTGTGGTGTGGACGTAGGCCGCACCCGGGGTGAGCTTGAAGGTAGTGGGAACGTAGTTGAACTTGGAATCCTCGCTGGAGGCGGCGACGTTCACGTTGCCGAACAGCCTGGCCTCCTTGATGGCCCTGGAGGACCATTCGCCTGTGTTGACGTAGTCCGCGGTCTGCCCTTCGCGGAGGAAGTTCATGGGCACCATGCAGAAGTGCATGCTGGCCCCGCCGCCGAGGAACATCACGATGTAGTCGTCGCTCGAAAGACCCATTATCTCGAGCATGTCCTTCTGGGTACGGTCGAGTACGGCCTCGAAATCCTTCGAACGGTGGGAGATCTCCATGATCGACATGCCGAGGTTGTTGAAATTCACGGCCCCTTTTGCGCACTCATCCAGCACTTCGCGCGGGAGCACGGCGGGACCGGGGTTGAAGTTATGCACCCTGTCAGGCATTGCAGCCTCCCTGTTTTTGGAAGAGTAATGAAACCGAAGCGTTGTCAAGATACCAATTAGCCCTCATCCGGGGCAACCCCGGGCGTGGTATGGACAATTCTAATCATTGCTCGGCAACGAGTTCCATGAATCCCGACTCGTCCACCACCCGTATTCCCAGAGACCTGGCCTTCTCCAGCTTCGAGCCCGCGCCCGGCCCCGCCACCACGAGACCGGTGGACGACGATACGCTGTCCGAGACCCGTGCGCCGCACTTGACGGCGAGGGCGCGGGCCTCCTCCCTCGGGATGCCCAGCGTCCCGGTGAAGACCACCGTAAGACCGGAGAGCCCGCTTCGTACCGTCTCCCCCGCGGTTTCGTCCAGGGGTTCGACGCCGGCCGCGAGCAGGGCGTCGAGGCCTCCGCGCGTCACGGGGTCGCTGAAGAAGAGCGAAAGCGATCCGGCGAGCACCGGGCCTACGCCCTCCACCGACATGAACTCCCCGGGCGCGGCCGCGGCAATACTGTCGAGACTCGTGAATCTTTCGGCGATGGCCTGGGCGACTACGCGCCCGACTCCGGGGATGCCCAGCCCGGCCAGCATCCTCCCCAGCGGGGGTCTGCGCGATGCGTCTATCTGCGAGATGAGATTCGCCGCGGACCGGGCGCCCATCCTCTCCATGCCCTCCAGATCCTCGATCCCGAGCCTGTAGAGGTCGGCGAGTTCCTTCACCAGCCCGGACTCCACGAGCCTGTCCGCCAATGCGTCCCCGAGGCCCCTGATGTCCATAGCGGCCCGTCCGGCCCAGTGCAGGACGCTTTCCTTCAACCGGGCGGGGCAGGACGGATTCATGCACCTGTGGGCGGACTCGCCCTCGGGCCTGATGACGGGGCCGGAGCAGACGGGGCAGGAGTCCGGGAACCTGAAGGGCCCGGACCTGACGCCGCCGGGGTTGCCCAGCGAGCCGGCGATCTCCGGAATCACCTCGCCGGCTCTTCTGACTATCACCGTGTCTCCCGGCCTGATGTCCTTGCGGACGAGTTCGTCCTCGTTGTGGAGGGTGGCCCTCGTGATGGTTACGCCCCCCAGTCTCGCCGGCTCCAGCTCGGCTACGGGGGTGAGCCTGCCCGTGCGGCCGACCCCGATGCCGATTGAGATCAGCCTGGTGGTGGTCTCCAGAGCCTTGAACTTCCATGCCACCGCCCACCTCGGAGCATGGGCGAGGTTGCCCATGCGGGCCGAATCCTCGAAGGAGTCCAGCTTGATCACGGCGCCGTCTATCTCGAACGGGAGGGACGATCTGGCGGACTCCAGGGCGGCCACGGCCTTGCGCACCCCCTCCGCTCCACAGGCTCTGCTGCAGCCCGGCGGGATCAGGAAACCCATCTTGCGAAGCGCTTCGAGCATCCCGGACTGCCGGGAAACCCCGGCCGGTGGGGTGGACGAGGAGTAGGCATAGAAGGTGAGCGGGCGCGCTGCGGTGATCCTGCTGTCGAGCTGGCGAAGGGAGCCGGAGGCGGAGTTTCTCGGATTGGCGAAGACCTTTTCGCCCGACCTCTCCCTGTCGGCGTTCATCCTCTCGAAGTCCTCCCTGAGGAAGAGGATCTCGCCCCTCGCCTCGAACGGACCGCCGGGATCCGTGTGCAGCCTGAGGGGAATGGAGCGGACGGTGCCCAGATTGGCGGTGACGTCCTCTCCGAGGGTGCCGTCCCCGCGGGTAGCGCCTCTGGCGAACGCCCCGTCCCGGTAGATCAGGGACACGGCGACTCCGTCCAGTTTCGGTTCTACGGAGAACCAGGGCGGAGAGGAGAGCCCGAGTTCCTTTTCGATCCGGGCCTCGAAGGCGGCGAATTCGCCCTCGGAGTACACGTTGTCCAGGCTGAGCATGGGCGGGTCGTGCTCGACCGTCTCGAACTTCTCCAGCGGAGGGGCTCCTACGCGGGCCGTCGGGGAATCGGGGGTGCGGAGTTCGGGCCAGGCGGCCTCGATCTCCTCGAGGCGGTTCATCAGCTCGTCGAACTCGGCGTCGGATATCTCGATCCTGTCCTCGCCGTAGTATATGGCCCTGTGGTGCTCGATCAGCGCCCGGAGGCGGGCCGCCTCCTCGGCCGGGGGCCGCTCGGTCACACGATCGCCTCCATCCTCAATCGGAGGGCCGTCACGGCGCGCCCGCCGGGCGGGACCACGGAGGAGAAGAGGATGGCCACTCCCTGGTGCACCCGCTCGAAACCCCTCTCGGATCTGTTCACCGAATCCAGCGGCATCTGCCAGACGTCCAGCTCGGACTCGGACTCGATCAGCACCCTGACCCTCCGCCAGACGTCCTCGACCACGACGCGCCGCGCCCTGCCCTCAGCGCATACGCCGGTCCTGACCGGGGCCGCCGCGCCGATGCAAACCACCCTGTCGTCCTCGGAGCCGGTGAGAAGGTTGAGGCACAGCTCGCAGCCGATCCTGCAGCCCGGGGAACCCGGGTCGGAAGCGAGCGTCGATTCGTAGAAGACGGCCGGAGAGCCGAGGGAGACGGAAAGCCTCTTGTCTACGGAGAAGCCCGGGGCGATTGGGTACGACAGCCGCGCCGAGACGCCGTCGCCGACCGTAGAAAGCTCCGGGGAGGCCCCGGGAGTGACGGCGGCCATGCCACCACGGCAGCCGAACCAGGCGTCCCTGCCGCCGGGTTCCGGCAGGAGGACTTCCCTGAAGCTGAGCCTCCTGTACGGATCCACGGCGATCGAAGAGGCGAGACCGTCCTCCAGGGCCTCCATGTCGCCGTGGATGGATTCGGTTCCGTCGCTGCCCGTCCCGCCCGCCGACTCGCCCACGAGCGAGTGATACGCCTCCCTGCGCCTGGTGAGGACATTGCCGAGAGTCACGGCGCGCCCTCCGCGCGGCAGGAAGGTGAGTTCGCTGACCGAAAGGCCTTCGCCGGCGCGCATCTCGATCGAAATGTCGTCCGTTCCGATGACTATCTCCTCCGACCCGTCGCAGTCGATGTCGCCCCTGTGGAGCGAGTGCCCCGATCCGAGGCATTCCCGGGCCGTCCTCTCCGCCTCGGCGAGTTCGACCCATACCGCGTCGCGGAGATGCGGCAGATAGATCCCGCCGAAGACCCCGTGCCAGTACGAACAGTTGCACTGGCTGCGCCAGAGGTGCCGCAGGGCCTCCCGGGAGCCGCTGTCCCGAACCGCCTTTTCGGCATGGAGGACACGCTTGTGGAGATCGTTCGCCTCCGCGTACCTCGTGAGGAAGTTTCTCCAGAACCCGGTTCTGACGAACAGGTCGGCGTCCGGAGACTCCGTGACGGCCCGCCTGACGGCGGCGGCGGATTCCTGGCGCTCCGGCGAGAGGGCCCATTCGCCCATCTCGGGATAGCTCGAGGCCGGAACGTAGAAAGGCCCCACAGCCGGAAGGGACTCGACGGCCTCGCGGGGCAGGACGGTCGAAAGCCAGCCGGAGGCGTCTTCGAGAGCCGAGAGGAAGGCATCCAGCCAGCCCCGCTCGTGACAGCGCAACCGCGTTCCCGGCCACACTCCGAACTTCTCGCCGTCGTCGCCGTAGAAGACATGCCGGATCCCGTCCCTGTCCATCCCGGCGAGGATCGAGAGGACATCCTTCACCTCCGCGAACGGAATGGCGTACCTCATCTCCCTGCTGCTGCCGAGGAGAGCGATGCCGTGACCCGAGTCCTCGGTGAGCACCGGCAGCCCCGCGGACCCCGGATCGACTCCCGCGAGCCGGAGGTGGAGGTCGTCCACGACGACATATTCGATCCCCGTTCCGGCGAGGATCGAGGGGACGGACGGCTCCCACACCCTCTCGGTGAGCCAGAGCCCGCAGGGCCTGGAGCCCGCGAGGGCTTCGAGCCTGTCGTTCATCGAGACGACCTGGGACTGGATGTCGGCCCTGCGGAAGACGGGTATGACAGGCTCGTAGTATCCGCCCGAGAGGAGTTCCAGCCTGCCCTCGGCGCAGAGGGCCGAAATGCGCCGCAGGTAGTCGGGGTGGCGGGCCTCGATCCAGTCCAAAAGACAGCCGGAATGATGCATCGCCAGGCGTATTCCGGGATGCCTCTCGAAGCATTCGAGAACGGGCTCGTAGCAGTCGGCGTAGGCCTTCTCGACGACTTCGTCGAAGTTGCCCACCGGCTGGTGGTTGTGGAGGCACAGGGACAGTTTCAAGGGAACCTCCGGCTACAGTCGGCGGGAATAGACGAAATCCGCCGGGATGATGCGCGACGGGGAGACGTCGATGGCCATAAGGCGGCCGCGGGCCGGGTTGTGGAGCGCCCAGAACCCGCCTTCGGGGGTGGGGCCGTAGATCCGGCCTGCAACGGTTCCGCCGTCGTCGTAGATGAACTCGATCGCGCCCAGCGGCACCGGGAAGTCGGGGCCGGGCTGGAGCTGCTCCACCGTGAAATCCACCCGGCCGGAGGCCTCGCTCCAGGTGACGAGGATCTGAGGGACGCCCGGCATCGTCATCCAGGCCCAGTAGAGGCTGTCCAGGGAGGGATCGGACGGCGTTCTGAGGCCGGAGGAGATCGAGAGCAGGGCGACTCCGGAATGCCGGAGCCTGCCCAGTGCGCTTCGCAGGCCTTCGTCGAAACCCGGAACTACGCGGGAGAGCATGGTGAAGACGATCGGCGCCTTGCCCAGCAGCACCGGCTCCTCCAGCGAGGAGCCGGCGAGGCGGGAATCGCCTATTGCGTACTCCTCGTCGGTGTTACCGGCGGTTTCGGCGAGGTAGTAGCGCCTGAAGCATTCGAGGAGGTTCCCGGCGTCGTCGGCGTCGCAGCGGTCCTCTACGAACAGGTACACCGCCCAGGCCGAGAGGGCGGAGGAGAGATAGTCCGGCAGGTGGCTCGACATGCCCAGAAAGGCTCTGGAGGCCCTCGCGACCACGGCGGGGCCCGAAGGCCGCAGCCCGGACATGAGCGAATCGTCCCACTGCGTGCAACCGTCCAGAAGGGCGAGCCGGGAGGGCGAAACCAGCAGGAACCCCGGCCCTGCGGCCAGGACGGGCCTGTCGATGCTCTCGACCAGGACCACGTCCAGCCCGGCCTCCCTGAAACCGAACCTGTTCCAGAGTGCGTCGGCGAGGGCGGATGCCCTGGATGCGGCGTTATCCAGTGAATCCGGATCGAGCGGAGGATGGATGAGCCTGGATCTGCCCGAGGCGACGGATACTGCTTCCAGATTGCCGGCGGCCCAGGAGAGCGGCCCCGGGATCCCTCCGGGGGGCGAAACGAAGCGCGAGACCCCCTCCGTACCTTCGGAATGGTCGTCCGCCGGAATCAGCGGGCAGAAGAACGAGCCCCCGAGAGGCACGCGGGCGGTGAGTTCGTAGTCGGCGGGGATGTCGCAGCCGGGA
This sequence comes from Candidatus Fermentibacter danicus, assembly GCA_001618605.1. Lineage (GTDB taxonomy): Bacteria > Fermentibacterota > Fermentibacteria > Fermentibacterales > Fermentibacteraceae > Fermentibacter > Fermentibacter danicus. The sequence continues at coordinate 4,652 of LKHC01000084.1, read as the reverse complement.
TAGAACCAGATGCCGCAGGAGAACGAGCTGGAAAGCCTGACGCGCCCCTGTACGAAGCCGCGGTCCTCTCGGTAGAAGTTATCGAACCGGGAATGGTAGATCCCCTCGAAGGCGCCCGTCGAGGGATCCGGCGCCAGGGACACGGAGTCAGACTCGCGCCTGCAGGAACCACTTATCGCCACCATGTCGTCCGGAGCGCCGCCGTCGATCCTGGGCATGGCGAACCTCATCCCCTCGATCTCCGTGTCCGAGAAATCCACCAGAAGAGTATCGCGGATCTCGAAGGCGTGCTCGGTCGGGACGAGTTCGATGTCCATCCGATGGAGCACCGTCGGAAGCCTGTTCGAATCGTGCTGGTAGAGATCCTCCCGAATCTCGATCAGCGAACGATCGGAGAGCAGGGTTGTGCGCAGGCCGGGCCACTCCACGGGGGTGGCACGCTCCAGAAACCGCTCGGTACCGGTCAGCAGAGCCCGCGGCGTTCCCGTCATTCCCTCGACGGACAGGACGAGAGCCTCTCCGGCGCCGCGCGGCCATATCCTCTGCACCCTGCAGGTGTCGCCCGACGTGAAGGCGACGAAGGAGAGGCCCTGGGACGACCGGGACGACCCAGTCACCGCTGCGGCGTCGGGATGGCCCGATGCGGCCAGGAATGCGACGCGCGAGGACGGAGTGACGCCCTCCCCCTGCGTGAAGAAGGCGCGCAGGCGAACGGGACCTGTCGGAAGCGAAACGACCATGCCCGGCGCCAGGGAATCGGAGGTGACGGGAGTCGGCAAAGGAACTTCCACCCATGTCGCCTTGCCGGCCGGGATCCTTGTGCGCTCGGCGCCGTCGGAGCCGCCGGAAGGCCCTGAGATGCAGGATAGACCCGCCGCCATGCACAGCAGCAGCCCGGCAGCCGCCCTATTGACGCTCACGGCAGGCACCTCCGTATATGGTGGCAATCGATGGCTGTATCGCTTTCTATTCTACCCGCAGCCGGCGGACCTGTGCAACCCGGGCCGTTGACGCCGCGGCCGGCGCTGTTACATTGCTCCGATCGAAAGGAGTCCCATTGACGGCCGAGATAGACAGCACAGCCCTCATGGCCCTCCCCCAGACCTACGGTTCATACCTGACGGCGGGCTTCTTCGCCGTCTGCACGGTGGCGGCCACTATCCTCTTCCATCTCCTGGCATCGCATATTTTCTTATCCGCCAAGCAGAAGGGCCCAGCAGGCCCGCTCGCCTTCGGAATCCTCAGCCTTGTGCTCGGGCTCGCAGGAATCGCGTTCGGTCTGACGATCGAGACCAGGAGCCTCGCCATGCTCGTCGGGCTGGCTTCCGGCTTCCTTCTCTGGCTCTGCTTCGGAGAAGTCGGTCAGGAGATGGGCTGGGTATCGATGATGTCCAGGTCGGCCGTCCCGATGTTCCTCCTGTTTACCGCGGCCTGGCTCGGATGCATCCTGCTGGACGCGCTGCCTCATGCCGTGCTGGCGGCCATCGGCTATCCCGTATGCATCTGGGGAATAAACCTCACCCGGGTGAGGATCATCTCCAAATGGGGTCCGTCCTCGCTCGCGGCCACCGTCCTCGCCCTCGCCACCGCGGCGGTGGCGGGAGGCAGCCTGGTGCTGGGCGTGATACTCCGCAGCCCCGTATCCGGGATCATAGGCGGAATAGCCTTCGCCATGTCCACCTGGTCCGTGCTGGAGATGCTGTGGGAACGCGGCACGGCGAAGAGACCCTGGCGTCGGAGCTAGAGTATCAGATAGAAGAACCCCGCCCTCAGTGACAGGGGATCCCGCTTCACTCCCGAGTAGTAGACCTCCGAGGGGAAGGCCTCGCGGTTTCTTCCGTAACGATCCTGGACGGTCCACGAGTCGGCTTCAGTCCCTGCGAAGGCGAGGGCCGACAGCGTGAGGCCCAGCCTGTCCGAAGCGAGGAAATCCAACCCGCAGGACGCATATCCGCCGAAGATCGCGGAGGTGGCGTCGGAGGCCAGGGAGTCTTCGGCCACGTCCTGGATCATGAAGTCGACGGTCGCTCCGGCATCGAGCCTTGCTGCCAGGCGGGGCGCGGAGACGGGCAGGCGCCAGCCCGCCTGGAGGTCCACGCCGAAGGACGACAGATTCTCCATGACGCCGGCGAAGAGCGATCCTCCGTAGCAGAAACCCCATCTCAGCGACGACACGGTGATCCTGACCCTGTTCATGGACCTTGCATCGTCGAATGGTTCAGGGGATTCGGCGCCCTGAACGAGGCTCATCGGGGCCGATTCCCAGCCGACGGCGACCGAGGCGGGATTGCCGCGCTCCAGCGCCACGACCTCGCCTCCCGGAGCCAGTGCTCCGGACAGCAGGAGCGCAGTTGCGCCATCCTCGGTGCAGCTCATAACCTGCGCGACGCCGCGGCTGCGGAGGAGATCGTACTGGGAGACGTCCCTCGGGATGGAGGGGGCCACCGCCACCAGGGAGACGAACATGCCCTCGGAGAAGCCGGCCCCGCTTCCTGCCGGCAGGCTGATCCTGGAGCCGCTGCCGGCGATGAACCTGGTCTCCGCCGGGAACAGCTCGAGCATGGCCTCCTCGAGCATGGACAGCACGGCTCCCGAGGCCATGGCGTCGATGTCGGGCTCCGCGCCGGAGAAACGGCTCTCGTGTACGACGGATTCCGAGACTGTTCCCGTGAGCGATCCGATCGACGAATAGAACCTGCCGGTCGCCGAGACCTTCGTCCTGCCGGTGGAGGAGAGGGAGTCGCCGAAGGTGACGGTCACGCTCTCCACGTCGGGTTCCGGGATGGAGAGGGCGAGGACGGCGTCCAGCGAGTAGGCCGCACAGAGTCCGGCTATCGCCGTCGAGTAGTCGATGCCGGGCCGTAGCTCCCGGAGGGAGTCGGGGATCGCCACGGGGACGAATCTGCCCTCCGCGAGAACGGCCTCTTCGAGATCGGCGACGATCGAACGGGTGTCGACGACCGGAGGCGCTTCGAGTATCAGGATGGCCAGCCGGCCGCCACGGTTCCCCTCCGGTGTGGACAGGAGCGCCAGGATGACTGCAATCAGGGCGGGCATCATTTCCTTTCGTCCGGGCTTCCATCCCGGATCAGGTCCGGAACGGCGGCCCGGTGACAGAGCGCTCACGGGTTCAGGTTGCGCCGCGGCTTACGCCCGGTTCACCCCCATACCCGACGGGCGGCCTGGAGCCTCTCCGGATCAATCCTCCGCGGAGACCGCGTGGAAGCGACGGGAGAACTCGTCGACGGTGAACACCATCGCCGAATCGGCCATGTCCCCTTCGAGCGAATCCTTCCAACCCGGGAAGCTCGCGTCAAGGAACGCCGAATCCGGCGAGCATGGTTCCCCATCCGATCCGAAAACGACGAGGATCTTCTCAGGGGCCGGCGTGAGCATCCCACCGCGGAATTCGCAGAATGCATTCTCACTCTGCCGATCGAGCGTGACGCATTCCGGGATCTCGGCTCCGGCGCCGCGTTCCTGCGCAATCCTGTCCATCCGCCGCCCCCGCTCGACGGAGCCGGCCTCACCGGCCGATCCGGCCTCATCGGAGGCCGTTGCGCTTCCGGCGAAGAAATCCGTTCCTCCGGCGGCGGGATGGGTCGGCGGGACGGGAGTCGAAGATTCGCCGACGGAGACCCGGGAGGGCCGATCGTCCATGTCGGGCGTTCCGGCGCTCCGCTCGACCGCGCCGACGACTCCGGCCGATCCGGTGGCGGCTGTCCGGGACCGTTCCTCCGGACTGGATCGCCCTGCCGAAAGGTCGGATTCAGGAACCTGTTCCACACTGAAGGAGACCATGGCGTCGAGCGTCGATACGGCGTCGAAGGCGTCCGGCACGGCCTCCTCGCGCTCGCCGGGGCGGAGTTCTTCGGACAGGGCCGCTTCTTCGGCGGACGGGGGAGCGTCGTGGGGCATGGCGCTCGTGGAGTCGTCTGCCGGCAGGCCTCCGCCGGCCCCGTACCCTTCCGTGACCATGACGGTCTCCACGGACGGATCGGGCAGGAATCTCTCCCTGCCGCCGGATACGAGCCTGATCCCGGCGACTGCGATCAGAAGCGCCGCGGCTATGGGGATGGCTGCGGGTATGCGGAATCGCCTCGCCCTTTCGGGGTTCGAGGCCATTATGCGTTTCTCCAGGAGTCGGAAGCTTTCCTCGGACGGAGCCTCGAACGAGTTCCTGTAGGCTTCCTCGAGCATGCCCTGGGTCTCGAGCAGCCGCCTGCAGGCCCCGCATCCGGCCAGATGCGCCCTGACCGCAGACGACTCCTTCTCCGGGAGTTCTCCGTCCGCGAAGGCCATCAGATCCTCGAAGGCCGGACAGTTCTTCATCATGGCTCCAGCAGGTGCTCCACGGACTTCCTGACCTCGGTACGCGCCCGGTTCAGCCTGGACATAACCGTGCCCAGCGCGATGCCGAGGGTTTCGGCGATCTCGGAGTAGGTCAACTCCTGATCGACCCTCAGCACGAAAACCGCCCTGAGCGGCGGCGAAAGCTTCTCCACGGCGCCTTGTATCGCGGAGGCCAGCTCGGACGCGGAGGCCTGCGAGGGGGCGGTGTCTTCCAGGCACTGCTCCCCCTCCGCTCCGTACTCCTCGTCGAACTCGACTTCCGAGCGGCGCTTCCTCTTCTGCGACAGATTGATGGAGAG
>LKHC01000083.1 GCA_001618605.1 Candidatus Fermentibacter danicus | reverse complement strand
TCGCCGAACGCATCCCTGTCACCTGCCTTCGCCCTGGCTACGAGAGCCGCCTCTTCGTCGACCGCCTCCACGGCTGCGAGTAGTACAGTCAGAAACATCGGTTATTCCATGAAGCCGGGATCGGCACGGCTCAGAACCTGGCGAGGACGGACACACCGATTCCGGCTTCCCGGCCGAATTCGGCGTTCTCCTCCTCGAAGGCGTAAAGGTGGGCGTCCACGTAGGCATCCATCATCCCGTAGAGCCAGGATGCGGCGGTGAGCCAGATCAGGTTCAGCCGCCTCTCCCTGTGGGTTTCCCAGCGTTCCTCGTCCAGCGGGTCTCCGCTTTCGAGGAAGGCATCATGCGCGTCCTCCGCCACCGAGTATTCCTTCAGGAACAGGGCGAGGAGGCCCAGCTCGACGGCTCCGAGAAGGATGCCCTTGACCGGGCGGTCGTTGTAGAACTGGCCCCAGCCGGGTATCGCCGCCGATCTCAGGAGGGCGCCCGTGGGCGACCGGGTGGCGAAGGTTCCGGACGACGACGGGGCTGTGGCGGGAAGCGGAGGCGGGGCTTCCGCGAGGGAATCCCGGGAGACGGATGGTGAATCGGCATCGGCCTGTCCGGGCTCGACTGCGACGATCGGGTCGTGATCGGCTCCGGAGCGGCCGGGTGATGGCTGGAGAGTCAGGAGGACAGTCAGGAATACCGCTCCGGACATGTTCCCAGCCGCGTCAGGATCCGATGACCCCGCGACTGCCGGACAGCAGGAATCCGGCAAGCGCCCTGGCGTCATCGCCCCAGCCGGGTTCCTCGGTGATCCGGGCGGCCTTGGTGGAAACCGGCCCCGGATCCCTGAACAGCAGCCTGAAGGCCCTGTCCAGATCGTCCAGACGCTCGGGGGTGAAACCGTTCCTCTTGAGACCGATCAGGTTGAGGGACGACACCTTCATGGGATGTCCACCCACGAGGCAGAAAGGAGGAACGTCCATGGGAAGCCTGAAACCACCGCCGACCATCGAGTAGGCGCCTATGCGGACGAACTGGTGCACCGGCACCAACCCGCCGATCGTGGCGAAGTCGCCGACCTCTACATGGCCGGCCAGATTGACTGAATTGGCCATGATGACCCTGTGCCCGATCCGGCAGTCGTGGGCGATGTGGACGTAGGCCATTATCAGGCAGTCGGAACCCACTACGGTCTTTCCGGTGGCGGCGGTTCCCCTGTTGATGTTGGCGAACTCCCTGACGACGGTTCGATCCCCTATCTCGAGGGCGGTATCCTCTCCCGCATACTTCAGGTCCTGGGGATCGGTGCCGATGACTGCGCAGGGGCCTATCCGGACGTCCCGCCCCAGCGTAGTCCTTCCGGCGATACAGGCATGGGCGCCCACGATCACACCGGGGGACAGAACGACTTCCGGTCCGATCACCGCGAACGGCTCGACCGTGCAGCCATCGGGAACCGGACACGAGACCGCGGCCCTGGGATCGACCCGGCTCATCGCGGCACCAGCATGGCCATGAGATCCGCCTCGGCGACGACCTTGCCGTCCACCCTGGCGACTCCCTTCATGACGCATACGGTTCCCCGCCTCTTTATCATCTCGAGTTCGAACAGCAACTGATCGCCGGGGAGAACGGGTTTCCTGAACCTGACCTTGTCCACGCCCGTGAAGAACACCAGCCATTCGTCCGGCCTCTCGACCGAGTTGAACAGCATCAGCCCTCCCACCTGACCCATGGCCTCGATGATCAGGACGCCAGGCATTATCGGGCTGCCGGGGAAGTGCCCCTGGAAGAAGGGCTCGTTGATCGTAACGTTCTTGAGGCCCACTATCCTCTTCTCGGGCTCCATCTCCAGAACCTTGTCCACGAGGAGGAAGGGATACCTGTGGGGAAGGATCCTCATCACGTCGGCGATCTCCCAGTTGCCGACCCCGAGCGGCCTCGACCGATCCCTGGTGCGTCGCGCGTAGGTCTCCTTGATCTTCCTGACGAACTGCACGTTGGATGCGTGCCCGGACTTGGCGGAGATGACGTGGGCGTTGAGCCTCTCGCCGAGCAGGGATAAATCGCCGATGAGGTCCAGCACCTTGTGCCTTACGAATTCGTCGGGGAATCGGAGCGACTCGCGGTTCAGGATGCCCTCGTCGCCGATCACGATGGCGTTGTCGAGCGTGCCGCCGCGGATGAGATTCTTTTCCTGGAGCGCCTTGACGTCGCTGTAGAAGCAGAAGGTCCTGGCGGGCGCTATCTCCTTCCTGAAGATCTCGGGGGTGATCAGAGTGGAGATGTACTGAGCGCCCAGCACCGGGTGTCCGTAGTCGATCGTGAAGCTGATCCGGAGACCTTCGGCGGGAACCGCAACGAGGTCGGCCCCGTAGGCGGAGATTGAAACGGATTCGGTTATGTTGAGGTATTTCCTGGGCGCATCTGGCTGCTCGAGCCTGCCGGCCCGGTCGATCACGTCGACGTAGGTGGCGACGGACCCGTCCTCGGGTTCAGGGGGCTCGTCGGAATCTATCTCTATGATCGCATTGTCGATGTCGAGCCCGTAGAGGGCGGCCAGGACGTGCTCTACGGTATGCACCTCGTAATAGTTCTCCCCCAGGGTGGTTCTGCGGGACTGTTCCTCGACCTGGCGCACGTTCTCGCAGCTCACGTGGATCGTGGGCCTCGACTCCACGTCCGTGCGGACGAAGGTGATGCCGGAATTGGGCGGAGCGGGCTTGAAGGTGATCGTCGTCACGTTCCCGTGGTGCAGGCCGATGCCGCGGTAGGTGACCGGTTTCTCGAGAGTGGTCTGGTTCTGACTCAATTGGAATCCTTCTCCTTCTCGCTTTTTACTGCGTCCAGGAGCCCGGAAAGCGGATCGAGCAGTTCTGGAAGCCTGGAGAGCGCGGCATCCATCCTGAGCGACCTGGAGTGGATGCGCGCTGGATAACCCGAAACCACCACGCCCGGCGGTACGCTCTTGGTGACACCCGCCTGAGCCGCGATGGTCGCCCTGTCGCCGATTTCGAGATGCCCGCCGATGCCGGCCTGACCTCCGACGACGACACCCGCACCGACATGGGTGCTGCCGGCGATGCCGACCTGGGCCGCCATCATGCAGCCCGGCCCGAGAGTGACATTATGGGCGAGATGTATAAGGTTGTCGAGCTTGCAGAACGGCCCGACCTCCGTAACCCCGGTGACCGCCCTGTCGATGGTGCAGTTGGCCCCGATCTCGACGTCGCTTCCTATCGCAACGCGGCCGTTCTGGGGCACCTTCCTGTGTCCTTCGGGATCGGGGACGAAACCGAAGCCGTCCGCTCCTATTACGGCGCCGGCGTGAATGATCACCCGGTCGCCGACCGTGGTCTCCGCCTCCAGTACGACCGACGGATGGATGTCGCAGTCCGATCCTACGGAGACGCAGGGGCCCAGCACGCAGCCCGCCCCGATCCTGGTCCGGGCGCCGACGGTAACGCCCCTGTCGAGCACGGCGCCGGGGCCGAGGGATACGCCTTCCCCGAGGACTGCCGTGGGATGGATCACGGCGGAGGGATGAATGCCGGAGAACCCGGAGGAACGGTCCGGCGCGAACAGCGCCAGCGCCTTCCTGAAGGCTTCGTAGGCCTCGGGCACGATGATGAGGTTGGGGGCCGAGGTTTCGACCTCGGACGAGACGATCACCGCCAGTGCCCTGGTCAGAGGCAGGAAGCGACGATACAGGGGATTGCCGTAGTAGCAGACCTGTGAAGGGCCGGCGTCCTGGAGGGAGGAAACGCCGAGAACCTCCTCGTCGGCTCCCGGGCCGGACAACCGCCCGCCTATCGCGGCGGCGAACTCTCCGAGGCTATTCGGCCGACCCACGCGTCGACATCCTGGTTATGACCAGGTCGGTGATGTCGAGGCTCCCGTCCGCGTAGGCAACGCTCCCCCCGGCGGCATCCAGCACCAGGTCGTACCCGTTCTCCTCGCCCAGTATGCGGACGATCCTGTTGATCTCGTCCACGATGGGCGTGACGAGTTCGGCGTTCCGGCGTTCGGCGAGGCCGCCGGGGCCGAACGTGCTGGAGAGGAACTGCTCCAGTTCGGCTCTCTTCTGGTCGAGGAGGGTTTCGCGCTCCCTCCTGCGCTCCGGGCTCATCATCAGTGTGCGGCTGAGATCGAGCTCGATCGCGTCGATATCAGCCTGCAGGGAATCGGCGTGCCTGTTCCAGGCCTCGATCTCGGTCTGGAGAAGTTCCCGGGCATCCGCGACGCCGCCCAGGGAGTCGAAGATTCTGTCCGAATCGAGCACTGCAATGGTTCCCGCCTGCAGCGCCGCAGGCAGGAGCAGGAGCAACATGCCAGCATGACACCTCATTGGAACTCCATCCTTCGACGCCGGACCCGGCCGCCGCCTGAACCACGGTTCGGGCTGGGTCCTAGAAATCCGTCCCGAACTGGAAATGCGGCCGCCATCCCTGGTTCGGCCCGTCGAAACCATAAGCGTAATCGAGGCCCATGATGCCGAGCATGGGGACTTCTATCCTGAATCCGAGCCCCGCTCCCCTGTGCAGATTGCCGATGTCGGCGAGCGCCACGGTACTCCAGGTGTTGCCTGCATCCATGAAGGCCGCGAACTGGAGCTGGTCAATGACACGAAGCCTGTACTCGGCGGACAGGATGAGCATGAACTTGCCGCCCACCGTATTGTAGCCCTCCACGGCGCCTATCGTCCCGCTGTCGTATCCTCTTACCCCGTAGAAACCGGTTCCGCCGAGTTCGAAGAGTTCGTATGCCGGTGGCGACTTCCCCGCCAGAGAGGTCAGCAGCCCCGTCCTGGTCCTCAGCGTGAAGATGCACTTCCATACCGACGGGATGTACCATCTGTTGTCCATGAGGTACTTCTGATAGCCGATGTTCCCTCCGAGGGGCCCTCCGGCGAACTCCGCGATGACCGTGTTCTGCGAGCCGGAACTCGGAAACACCTGCCGGTCGCGGCTGTCCCTCACGACTGTGAATCTGGCCGAGCTGGTCCACCTCGGCCACTCCATGTCCCTGAGGGAGTAGTAGTAGCTCGTGGAGTCCGTGGTGATGTTGTAGACATTCGTGCGCTCGAGCATGTAGCGGACGGATGCCGAAGTGAAGTCCATCCACGGGAGAACGCGCCCCACCGTTACGGCGCCGCCCGTCCTCGTGCGGTCGTACTGGCTCCTGTCGGTGGTGGTGTGGAAGAGTTCGCCGCCGAGCGTCAGAGGGGTGTCCCTGAACCACGGTTCGGTGAAGCTGAGTTGGACGTTGTTCGTGGATTTCGAGAACTCGTAGTTGATGCTGATGGACTGACCTCGGCCGAACAGGTTCTGCTCCCCGAGTTCGAGGTATCCGTTGAATCCGTCGCGGCCGCCGTATCCGGCGCCGAAGCCGGCCTTCCCGGTGGACTTCTCCTCGACGGAAACGATGAGATCGACGTCCGACGAACCTTCGATGGCTCTGAAGTCCGGTGCGACATTGTTGAAATAATTGAGATAGAAGATGTTGCGAAGACTTCTGATCAGGGCCGAGCGCTGGAAGAGGTCGCCGGGGTAGACCCGGAGCTGCCTCCGGATGACATTGTCCATCGTGCGGGTGTTCCCGGTTATCTCGATGCGCCTGATGTGGGCCCGCTCGCCTTCGGTGATGTTGAACACGACGGATATCTCGCCCGCGGTGGTGTCCGCGGAGACCGAGGGCTCGATCGAGGCGTAGAAGTAGCCCAGATCCTGGAACTGTTCGTAGACTGAGTCCAGAGTCTGTTCGAAACGGCTGATCCTGTATTCATCGCCCTGTCTCATCCTCACCGAGGCGGCGAGGACGCTGTCGGGGATGGCCGTGTTCCCTTCGAATCCCACGGTTCCGAACTCGTAACGGCGGCCCTCGGAGACCGTGATGAGCAGCCTGAGGTGTCTGCCGTCATCCATCATGCTGCGCTCGACACCAAGCACCCTGGCATCGGGGTAGCCGTGATCCCTGTAGTACCTCTCGATCTTGCCCAGGTCCTCTGCGAGATCGGACTCCCTCAGGCGGCCCGACCTCCAGAAGGAATCCTGCTTGGTCTTCATCTCGCCACGGAGATCACCGTCGTCGAATGCTTCGTTGCCCTCGAAGACTATCTCGCCGACTCTCACGTCCGGGCCCTCGTCCACCTCGAACACGAGCCTGCTTCGGCCCCCGGCATCGGGTGCGTCCCACCGCGAGCCGACCGTGGCCAGATGCCTGTGCTTCTCGGCCAGCATCGCGAGGATGGTTCTCTTCGCGGTTTCTACTTCCAGGAGCGAGACGGTCTGGCCGGGGAACAGAAAGATGGAATCCCTTGCGTCATCCTCGTCGAGGCAGTCGAGGCCTTCGATCGTGAAGTCGCTGAGGATGCGGTTCTCGACCACGGAGATGAGCAGGTCGAGCCTGCCGGACGAGGAATCCGCCCGCAGGTCGATCCCCGAGAAGTAGCCCAGGTTGAACAGATTCCTGATTCCCCGGGAGGCGGCCTCCTGCGTGAAGACATCGCCGGGACGCATCCCGAAGGTTCGTACTACGAGGGAATCGGTTACGAACGAATTGCCCTCCACCTGGATGGTGGAGATGTCGCTCGCATCGGCGTCGATGCCGATCGCGGCGGCCGCCGCCAGCAGTAGGACCAGCGTTCTCAATTCGTCGTTCTGCCAGTCGCGGTGAGCGCCTCCCTGTCGATGGAGTCGTCCCGGGCCTTCAGGAACAGAAGATGATCGTCCGCCCTCTCTGCCACTATGTGATCCCCCCTGGTAAAGTCGCCCTGGAGGATGGCTTCGGTGAGCGGATCCTCCACGAGTCTCTGGATTGTCCTCCGGAGATGCCTGGCTCCGGACGACGGGTCGAAGCCGTTTTCCGCGATCAGGTCACGGGCGGACGAGGTCAGTACGAGGTCGAGTCCGAACTCGGCGAGCCGCTTTCCGACCTCCTCGAACTGGATGTCCACTATGCCGTCGATCTCGGATCTCCCGAGCTGGTTGAAGACTACGATCTCGTCGAGCCTGTTGATGAACTCCGGCGAGAAGAAGCGTCTGACGCCGTCCATGATTATGTCGCGCTGACGGCGCGCCCGCTCGTCGTCGGATTCCATGGAGAAGCCGTGCTGCCCGGCGCCCTGAAGCTCCTTCGAGGCGAGGTTGCTCGTCATGATCAGTATCGTGTTGGAAAAGTCCACGTGGCGGCCGTAGCTGTCCGTCATGCATCCGTAGTCCATCACCTGGAGGAGCATGTTGAACAGGTCGGAGTGCGCCTTCTCCACCTCGTCGAAAAGCACGACCGAATAGGGGCGCCTCCTGATCTTCTCGGTGAGCTGGCCTCCGTCGTCGTAGCCTACATAGCCCGGGGGCGCTCCGACCAGCCGGGAGCCCGAGAAGCGCTCCTGGAACTCGGACATGTCTATCCGGATCAGGGCGCTGGAATCGCCGAAGACCTTCTCTGCGATGACTCTGGCAGTCTCCGTCTTGCCGACCCCGGAAGGGCCCATGAAGAGGAATGCGCCGGAGGGCCTGTGAGGGTCCTTGAGGCCCACCCGTCCCCTGCGGATCGCCCTGGAGATGACTCCCAGCGCCTCGTCCTGTCCGACGATGCGCGAGGAGAGATGCTTCTCGAGGTCGCGGAGATGTGCGAGTTCGCTTTCGGTCATGCGGTTGACCGGTATGCCGGTCATGTCGGACACGACCTCCGCTACGACGTCGACCGTAACCATCTTCCTGTCCTCGGAGGAGAGCAGTTCGTTGCGCGCGGAGGCCAGGATGGCCTGCCTCTTCTCCACCTCGAAGCGGAGCTTCATCGCCTCCTCGAAGTTGCAGGATTCGGTGGCGCGCGTCATGTCGGACTCCATCATCTCTATCTCGCGCTCGAGCCGGTCCAGGCCGGGAGGCGTGGCGCCGGCGAGCAGCCTGGTCTTGGCGCCCGCCTCGTCCATGACGTCTATGGCCTTGTCGGGCAGGAACCTGCCGCTGATGAACCTGTCGGCCAGGCTGGCGCAGGCCTGAACCGCGTCGGGGGTGTACTCCGCACCGTGGTGCTCTTCGTACTTGCTTCGGAGGCCGTCGAGGATCTCGACCGTCAGAGACACCGACGGCGGATCGACCGGGACGGGCTGGAAGCGCCTCTCCAGTGCGCCGTCCTTCTCGATGCGCCTCCTGTACTCGTCGAGCGTAGTGGCGCCGATGCACTGGAACTCGCCTCTGGCGAGAGCGGGCTTGAGCAGGTTCGCCGCGTCGATGGCGCCTTCGGCGGCGCCCGCGCCCACGATGGAATGGATCTCGTCGATGAAAAGTATGATGTTGCCGGCTTCGATTATCTCCTTGAGCAGGACCTTCAGCCGCTCCTCGAACTGCCCCCTGTACTTCGTGCCGGCTATGACGCCCGCCATGTCCAGCGCCATGAGCCTGCGGTCGCGGAGAGGGGGCGGGACGCGGCAGGAGACGATCAACTGGGCGAGGCCCTCGACGATCGCGGTCTTACCCACTCCGGGTTCGCCGATCAGGACGGGATTGCACTTCTTCCTGCGGCAGAGAACCTGGATGACCCTCGATATCTCCTTCTCGCGTCCGATCACGGGGTCCAGTGAATTCTCCCTGGCCATGGCCGTGAGGTCGCGGCAGAAGAACTCGAGGGCGGAGGTCGCCTCCTCCTCCGACTTGTCGTCGCGATTCCTGGGGAGGGCCTGCAGTTCGGTAATGGCGCGGTCGAGCAGGACTCCGCGCTCGCGCAGCAGATTTGCCGCCATGCAGCTCGATACCGCTATCAGGCCCAGGAGGATGTGCTCGGTTCCCACCGTGGGATGGTTCATGAGGCCGGACTGGCGGTTGGCCTCGTGCAGGACGAGGCGGGCCTTGGTGGTCCATCCCACCTCGTGCGTGGGGATGGCGATTCCGGA
>LKHC01000082.1 GCA_001618605.1 Candidatus Fermentibacter danicus | reverse complement strand
GACGAGGCGGCAGGATCTGTCCAGTCCGGCAGCGAGGGCCGCGGAGTGCGTGGCCACGACGAACGCCTGCCCGTGGTCCGAAGCGAGCTGCCTCATCAGGTCGCGAAGCCTTTCGCCGTTCACCGGGTCGAGGTTGCCGGAGGGTTCGTCCGCAAGAACCACGTCCGGTCTGGTGACGAGGGCTCTTGCGATGGCAGCCCTCTGTCGCTCCCCCCCCGAGACGCTCGAAGGGAAGTGGTGCGCCCTGGCCTCCATGCCGACCTCGCGGAGGATGGACGCGGCGGCCTCCCTCGCCTCGGCCTTCGTCCGGCCTGCGATCAGGAGGGGGATGGAGACGTTCTCGAGAATCGTGAACTCCTCCATCAGATGATGGAACTGGAATACGAAGCCCAGCTTGCGGTTCCGCAGAACGGCCCTCTTCCTCTCGGACGAGAGCCATGCGTCGGTGCCGCCGATCAGCACGGTTCCGGAATCGGGAGGCTCGAGTATGCCGAGGATGTTCAGAAGAGTGCTCTTGCCCGATCCGCTGGGCCCGGTGACGGCGACGGTCTCACCCCGGCCGACTTCGAGGTCGATCCCTCTGAGGATCGAGAGCACCGATCCGCCCTCGCCGTAGGACTTGTGTATGTCTCTGCAGATCAGAGCCTTCACTTCATTCATGTCTCACGCACTCGGCAGGAGGGACGGCCACGGCTCCGGCCGCGGGAACGAGGGATGCCGCCAGGCATGCAGCCAGAGTGCCCCCCGCTATGACCACCCATGTCCCCGGGTCGATCCGGGCGACCAGGGTGTCCACCCAGTACACCGAATCCTCCAGCCTGAACGGGATCACCCTGTTCACCAGGAAGATCGCGGCTGAAGCGAACAGGGTTCCGGCGGCGCAGCCCGAGACCCCCAGAAGCAGACCCTGCGTGAGGGCGACGCGGAAGATCGTGCCGGGTCCGGCGCCCATCGCCCGGAGGACGCCCGTGTCGCGCCGGTGCTCGAGGGCGATCATGGCGAGAGCGCTGGAGAGGTTCAGCAGGGCCACCACCGTGATCAGCGCGAGGACCAGGGTCATCCCGAACCGTTCGAGCCCGAAGGCCCTGAAGAGGTTCTCGTGACGGGCCAGGAAGGCTTCCGCCTCCATGTATCTGTCGTGTCTGGAATCCACGTACTCCGATCTGAGCGCCTCGGAGAGAGCCGAGGATGTCGAGACGGGATCGGCGTCGCGATCGAGTTCCACCCCGGCGGCCGAGTAGCCGCCATCCGCCCCGAAAACGGCGGATGCGGTCTCCAGGGTCACCACGGCGAGACCGGAGTTGTATTCTGCAAGACCGAAGTCCCGCACGCCGGCGATCCTCACGCCGACGATCGTATCGACGAGCGCACGCCCGGCGGCCGTCACGTCGATGGTCTCCGTAGAGGCGATCCTCATGCTGTCGCCGACCGCGACCCTCAGCCGGACGGCCAGATCCGAGCCTATGACGGCCTCGCGCCCTCCCGCGGGAAGACTCTGCGAGAGCGACGAAACCGGGGCTTCGGCGGCCGGATCGACCGCCCGGAGGACTATCCCGGCTACCGATCCGCCGTTCCCGGAGACTACCGCCGCCTTCTCCAGATAGGGCGAGACACGGCCGAGCCCCGGGATGGACGAGGCGAGCCTCTCCACGAGGACCACATCCCTGCCGGAGAGGGCTCCTCCTCCGGGAGCGGTCACGACCACGGGGGGGTTTGCATCCGACAGGAAGTCCATGATGGCCCCCTGGAAGCCGTTCATGAAGGAGTCGAGAAGCAGCAGGGCCGCGACTCCGATGGCTATCCCGGCGATGGAGAGCGAAGAAACCATCCTCACGACGCCGGAATGCGACCGGCTCCAGATCTGCCGGAACGCCACCGGCAGCGTTATGGAGCCTCTCACGAGAGCCGCCTGAGCTGCGGGAACAGGATCACGTCCCTGATCGACCGGGCGTCGGTCAGGACCATTACGAGCCTGTCCACGCCGATGCCGAGCCCACCCGCCGGAGGCATGCCCAGCTCGAGGGCCGCGAGGAACTCCTCGTCCACGTCGCCCTTCCTCTCGCTGGAGGCCTGCGCCTGCTCGACGAGTATCCTCCGCTGGAGGACGGGGTCGTTCTGTTCGCTGAAGGCGTTGCACATCTCGAGCCCGGCGATGAACAGCTCGAACCTCTCCGTGATCCCAGGGCAGCCGGGCTTGAGCTTGGCCAGAGGGGACAGGAACTGCGGGTAGTCGACGACGAACGTCGGCTGGATGAGCTTCGACGTGACGTGATGGTCGAAGAGCCTGTCGATCATGTCCTCGCGGCTCGACGAGCCGGGTGCGATGCCCAGATCGTCGCAGAGCCTCCGCAGCGCTCCGGGCTCCCAGGAGAAGAAGTCCTCGCCGCTGGCTTCCCGGAGGGCGTCCACGAATCCCACCCGGGCGAAGGGGGCCTCGAGGCTTATCGCGTGTCCGCGGAAAGAGGCGGTCCGTCCGCAGCCGGCGGCCTGCGCCGCCTCCTGCATCATCTCCTCGAAGCGGGTCATCATCGTGCCGTAGTCGCCGTAGGCTTCGTAAAGCTCGAGCTGGGTGAACTCCGGGGAGTGGGTGCTGTCGATGCCCTCGTTCCTGAAGTCCTTGCCGAGCTCGTAGACCCTGTCCATGCCGCCCGCCAGGAGCCTCTTGAGGTACAGCTCCGTCGCTATCCTGAGGTAGAAAGTCTCGCCGAGATGAGCGTACTCGGTCTTGAACGGCTCCGCCGCGGCTCCGCCGTAGAGCGGCTGGAGGACCGGAGTCTCGACCTCGACGAAGCGGTTCCGGTCCAGATAGGCGCGCAGGGCGGTGATGATCCTCGATCTCGCCAGAGCGCGCTCTCTGCTTTCGGGATTGACGGCCAGGTCGATGCTCCTGTGCCTGTACATCATCTCCGTGTCGGCGAAGGCGTCGAAGGTGCGGCCTTCCGAATCGGTCTTGACCACGGGGAGGGGCCTGAGGCTCTTGCACAGGAGTTCGAGCGACGCGACCTGCACGGTCAGCTCGCCGGACCTGGTTCGGAACACCGGTCCGGTCACCCGGACGATGTCGCCCAGATCGAGCAGCTCCGAGAGCCGCCAGACGGCCTCGGGAAGCCTGTCCTTCTTCAGATAGACCTGGATCGAGGCCCCCTCGCTCCAGACATCCATGAAGACGGTCTTCCCGTGCTCCCTCCTGGCCCTGATCCGCCCGGCGGTGGAGACGGGCTCCTGTGTCTCGCCGGATTCCACGACACGGGCGACGGGAGTCACGGGGCCGGTCCTCGGAGGATAGGGGTCCAGCCCCAGATCATCCCGTATGCCGGCCAGCTTCGCCAGCCGCTGTTCGATCTGATCGTTCCTCTCGGTCATGCCCTGTTCCCCGATCTGAGGTACTCCTCGATGAAACCCTGGATGTCGCCTGCGAGGAAACCCTCCACGTCGGACGTCTCGATGCCCGTCCTGTGGTCCTTCACCATCTGATAGGGCTGCAGAACGTAGGATCTTATCTGGTTGCCCCAGGAGACGTCCTTCTTTGTGCTCTCCAGCTCGTCCTTCTCCGCCTTGCGCTTCTGCTCCTCCAGGTCGTAGAGCCTCGACCGGAGTATCCTCATCGCGACCTCGCGGTTCCTGTGCTGCGAGCGCTCGTCCTGGCAGGAGACCACTATGCCCGACGGGATGTGGGTGATCCTGATCGCAGAGGAGGTCTTGTTCACGTGCTGCCCTCCGGCGCCGCTTGAGCGGAACGTGTCGATCCGCAGATCATCGTCGCGTATGTCGATGTCGATGCTCTCGTCCACCTCGGGCAGGGCGAAGACGGAGGCGAAACTGGTGTGGCGCCTGTGGTTCTGATCGAAGGGGGAGCGCCGGACCAGCCTGTGGATCCCGGACTCGGCCAGGAGATATCCGTAGGCGAACGGCCCCTTGATCGAGATGACGGCCTCCCTGATGCCGGCCTCCTCGCCGGGCTGGGAGTCGAGCATCTCCACCTCGAAATCCATCTTCTCGGCCCACCGGATGTACATGTCCGTCAGCATGCCGGCCCAGTCCTGGCTGTCTATGCCGCCCGCGCCGGACCTGATGGTAAGGATTGCATCCTTGCGGTCATCCTTGCCGGACAGCATGCTGCGGAACTCGAGCACGTCGAACTCCGCCTCCAGAGCATCGAGCCTGCGGGCGGTCTCCGCGGCGAGGTCCTCGTCGGGCTCCTGTTCGAGCAGTTCGGCGGCCACGCGGAGATCCTCCACCTGGCGTTCCAGCTTCCCCAGAGGTTCCGTCCAGGCCTGGATGCCCTTCAGTTCGTCGATTACGGCGAGCGCCGCCTTTCTGTCGTCCCAGAAGTCCGAGCCGGCCATCCTCCCGCTTAGAACTTTTTCGCGTTCCGACATGGATGCGGCGTCAAAGACCCTCCATGAGCCGCTGAAGCCTTTCTTCCAGGGCGGAAACCCTCTCGTCCATCTCCGTTACCATCTTCCCAATCCCTTCAGCCGTAAATCGCTCCGTTTATCGTGAATGTGGCCCCCGGGGACAAGTGCCGGCATCCGGGAAGACCCTCATGGAGAGGGACGGGGACCGGACGGGTCGACCGGGAATGCCGCGCGGGGGCGGATCGAGTATTATCGACCGACGCGCTTTCGTCTATGAGGGTGCCGGCCGGCCGGCCGCGCCGAGGTCAGCGAGGGAAAGAAGGAAGGAAGGACAGATGTCAGGCTTCGAGGACAGGATCGGCAGCCTTTTCGACCGTATCGAGGGTAACAACACATGGAGGCAGAGGCGCTGCATCAACCTGATCCCATCTGAGAACACTCCGAGCCCCATCGTCAAGATATGCGAGCTGTGCGACCCCGCCGGGCGGTATGCCGAGCACAGGTCGATGAAGAACCGCGAGGTCTACTTCTACCAGGGCACGGACTTCATCAGGGATGTTGAGATCGAGGCGCAGGAAGCCCTGTGCGAATACTTCGGGGCGACCGAGGCCGAACTGAGGCCCGTCAGCGGCCAGATGGCGAACGAGATCGTCTTCAAGGCCGTGACCCGCTTCGTAAACAGGGACTCGGCACCCGGGGTCTTCAGGAAGCTCCGCGCCGTGATGAACAACGACCTGGGCAAGGGCGGACATCTGTCCAGCCAGCCTATGGGCGCGCTGTTCAACTTCGTTGACATCAATCCGGCCACCGGCGAGGAGAACTGCATCAACTTCCCCGTCCGCGCGGACAACATGTACAGGATCGACACGGACAGGCTCGCCGGGCTGATCGATGACAGCAAGCCCGAGCTGATCGTGTTCGGCAAGAGCATGTTCCTGTACCCGGAACCCGTCAGCATGGTCGCGGAGATCGTGGAGGACATGCATCCCAGACCCGTGATAATGTATGACATGGCCCATGTACTGGGCCTCTACGGCGCTTTCCAGGCCCCCCTCGAGGAAGGGGCGGACCTGGTGACGGGCTCCACGCACAAGACCTTCTTCGGGCCGCAGCGAGGCGTGATCGCCAGCAGGATGGACAAGTCGAGCCCGTTCCGCAAGCTGTGGCTCGACATCCGGAGCAGGGCCTTCCCCGGCAGCACCAGCAACCACCACCTGGCCACCCTTCTCGGCCTTCTCGTGGCGACCCACGAGATGAACGAGTTCAAGGAGGAGTACCAGACCCAGGTGCTGAAGAACGCCAGGGCCTTTGCAAGACATCTCGCCGCAAACGGCCTCAGGGTCGAGGGAGACCCCTCCGACGGCTACACGATGACCCACCAGGTGGTGCTGAGGGTGAGCGAGTTCGGAGACGGCGCGGAAATTGCAAGGAGGCTCGAGGAGAACGGCATCATAGTTAACTACCAGGCCCTCCCCGACGACGAGACGTTCCTCGTATCCAGCGGCCTCCGCACCGGCGTATCCGAGATGACGCGGTTCGGGATGAACGAGGACGACTTCGAACCCGTGGCGTCGATGATGGCGCGCTGCATAAGGGACAAGGCCGACGTGTCAGACGAGGTGGAGGCCTACAGGAGCAGGTTCATGACCATGAGGTACACCCTGCCTCTGCAGGAGTCCCTCGAACTGGCCGCGCGGGCGCTGCGCTCGTCGTTCCCGAGGGACGACTATTCCAGGATGCTCGCCGACAACCTCTCGAAGCTGATCTGATTTCCCTGAGCGGCTCCCGGCTGTGCGCCGGGAGCCGCGCCCCTCATCCATCGCCTGGGATTCCGCAGCCGGGTCATCCCCTGACCCTGTTCGCGACGACGGTGAAGAGGCGCAGCCTGCGCCCACGGTAGGGCTGCCTGTGGTATGTGACCCTGGCGTTGCCGAAGCCGAGCACTCCGAGCATTCGGATGACAACTTCGGGGTGGAGCTTCCACCATGTATCGGTGGGGCGCATCAGCTCCCCGTCCGGGGCGAAACCGATCGACGGCTGCCTGAACACGCCGGGAACGAGCCTCCGCAGCGCGTTCGCGGGCAGCAGATCCGACCTCGGCAGCATGTCCGTTACGACGACCGTCTCCCGGGTATGCGAAAGGCACTTCTGCATCGCGAGGAACGGATCCCTGAGATGCAGCAGGATGCTGCCCAGCAGACAGACGTCGAAGGTGCCGATATCATCGGGCATTTCATAGACATGGCCGTGGACCATCCTCGCCTTCGAACCCAGGAGCCTGTGACAGAACCAGAACGAGTTGTTGATCCGCCTCATCTGCGCGCGCATCTCGCCGAGTTCGATGGAGGCGTCGCGGCCGGCGTAGGGGATGATGTCCCACTCCTGCTCCTCCGAGAGGTCGTATGCGGTGACCTCCGCCCCGCGCCTCTCCATCTCGAAGGTGAAGAAGCCGCTCGCCGGACCGGGCTCGAGCACGGTCCTCCCCCGGAGATCGATGTGGCCCAGGTAGTCGTCGACACCGCGCCGGAGATCCCAGGGGCCATGGACCGTTCCAACCCCGGGAAGGTCCATGGTGTGATAGAAGCAGCACTCATCGAGATTTTCGACCAGCCTGGGAGCCGCATATCCCCGAATCATATCAGCCCCTCCCCTATCAGATCGCTTTTAAAATCTGGACCAAATTCGCGCACTTTGTAATCATATCATGTTATACTGTACTATTTCCATAAAGCTGTCAGCCCGTAGAACACGTCAGTGATGGTATTATATCTTGTCATGTTTCGTATAGCATTCGGAGGTGATGGCTTTTCTATGCGTAAATATATCGTAGAAATGAGTCAGTCGTCCCGGCATTAAGCAATATGCTATTTCGTTATACAGTAACGCGTTAAGTCATGTCGAAAGGAGTTTGGTCCAGATTGTAAAAACGATCTGATAGGGGAGGGGCGCGGTGGGGCGCCCCTCTTCATGCGAAAACGAAAAGCGGATTATTTCGAGTAGAACTCGACGACCATCCGCTCCTGCACTTCGAGCGTGATGTCCTCACGGGCGGGCAGCGACTTCATCGATGCCTTCCGAGCCTTCGGATCGACCTCGAGGTATGCCGGGACACCGATGCCGCGGCCTTGGGCGATGTTGTCCACTACCACCTTGAGATCCCTGCTTGACTCCTTGAGCGAGATGATGTCGCCGACTCCGACCTGGTACGAGGCTATGTCCACCTTGCGGCCGTTGACGGTTATGTGACCGTGGGAGACGAGCTGGCGGGCAGCCGGAATGGTGCTGGCGAACCCGGCGCGCGCCACGACGTTGTCGAGCCTCCGCTCCACGAGCTGCAGCAGATTCACGCCGGTCTCACCCGGAAGTCTGGACGCCTGATTGTAATAGGCACCGAGCTGCTTCTCGGAAAGGCCGTAGTTGTAGCGGATCTTCTGCTTCTCGGCGAGCTGCATCCTGTAGACGGAAACGCGGCGTCTGCGATGCTGGCCGCCGGCCTCTCCCGGCGGGGAGGTGCGCTTCTTTACCGCCTTGTGGGTCAATCCCGGAAGACTGACTCCGAGTGATCTGACCTTTCTCAGTCTCGGGCCTCTGTAAGTCGACACTGCAACGACCTCCGGGCCGCCACCGGCGGCCATCGACATTGAAAACCGAACTATCGCAAAAGCTCGCAAAATCTACGCCGGCCCCGTTCTTCCGTCAAGAAGCGAGGGAGGGAACACGGTTCCGGAGCATGGGGACGAAAGCCGGGCGCGGGGCCGCCTACAGGCGGCCCCGCTATCGATACCGTCCCTATCTGAGCAGCACGCAGGGGCGAGTGGCGGAGACGCCGCCGCTCTGGATGCGAATCAGGTAGATACCGCCGGCGAGAGGCACGCCGTCGCCGTCATCTCCGTTCCAGGAGACCGAATGGGAACCGCCCGTCGAGTCTCCGGAGAACAGAGTGCGAACGATCCTCCCGGCCATGTCGAATATCTCTATCCTCACCGGACCGGCCTCGGAGAGCCCGAATGGTATCGAGGTCGAGGACGAGAACGGGTTCGGGGCCGGCGAACCCATCCAGAAGGGTTCGATCGAACCCGTGTCGCCGCCTTCTATTCCCGTGATGGGATTGGCCGAGCCGCGATAGGGAACCCTGTTGTGATACGTCGCCGTGATGGTGACCGGGTTCACGGGGGAAGGCGGCGTGGGGACGGTCAGAGTGGCGACGCCGGATGCATCGGTGTAGGCGCCGTCCAGATACGTGCCGTCCTGAGCGGCGCCGACGAGCACGCCCTGGAGTGGGGAGCCGGCGCTCGTAACCGTCACGGTGAAGCTGCCGGGGGCATGAATGTACTCCGAGTGGGAGGCGGTAAGGGCCGGCAGGGGCGAAGTGGTGCAGAAGATGTCCGTCTCGGGGCAGCCGAAGACGAGGTGCATGTTGTTGTTGGACTGGGCGCCTCCGAAGCCGTAGAACTGCTCCACCTTGAGCTTGCCGTAGTCGACGGCGGCGCCCATGTGCCAGATCTCATCCTCGAAGTAGCCACGGAAGGTGTACTCGGCCAGCGAGTCGGTCTGGCCGACGGGGCTGGAGGTCGTGGCGCCCATGAATCCGACCGCGCCCTTCGGTGCGGTCACCGAACCCTCGTTCATCCAGGCCTCGCCGAAGCAGTAATTATCGATGTAGGCACAGTTGTAGCAGGCGATGGAGTTGATCCAGGGCAGCATTTTGCCGTTCGTGAGGGCGGCCACGTCCGTGTTGGAGAACCCGGACGTGACCCAGTACTGGACGTCGCCGTGGCCGATGTAGCTGATGAGAGCGGCACCGGCGTTCACGCTTGCGGAGATTCCCGAGATCGTAGGCGACATTCCGCCCTGGGAGCAGAAGTAGTCGACGCTCATGCCGGAGGCCATGAAGATCTGGGCGTACTCCCAACTGTGGGCCGGATCCTGGAAGTCGGTGGAACCTATGCTTATGGCGTTCTGGAACCAGCTCACGGCCGGCATGTAGGGATCGGACTCGTAGGTGCGGATCTTCCAGGTCTGATAAGCCAGGTCGTCCGTGTCCTGGTTGCAGATCCTCCCGAGGTGGATCGACGGTACGCTGGTGGAGGTTCCGATCACGCCGTAGAGGTTGTCGTGGGCGGTGCTGCCGGACATCGGCGCCGGGACCGAGGTGTTGCTGCCGCAGATGAGGAGGTACAGGGGCGGGTTCGGCCAGGTGTTGAAGGCGTTCTCGATCCAGGCGTCGATGGCCCCGGAGGTGTTGCCGATGGTGGGAACTATGCCGTACTGGATGTCGTAGCCCTTCTCCGCCTTCCAGTCGATCAGATCCTGGCAGAGCGCTATGCTGGCCTCGGTGCCGATGACGAGATAGCTTCCATCGATGGTGTTCATGCCGGTGGGGTCGAAGCCCAGAACCTCCTCATAGAACGGGAGGAATTCCGGTGTGATGCCCGAAACGGCGCGCACCAGTTCGTTTTCGCCGGGCGACCCTGTGGCGACCAGCCTTACCGAGGCCTCGGTCGTGATGATGGTTTCACCGGTGACCGGGTTGTACCGGACGGGGTTGAAGCGCACCCACGCCACTCTGAGGTCGCGCAGGATACTGATGGATTCGAGAGTGACAGCCTCGCCGGGGAAGAAGGCGGAGTTCCCGTAGACCTCCGGGTTCTGACGGTAGGGGAACGTAGTCCCGTCCCTTGTCGGAGAAGGCTGGCGGGCTGCTATGTCGAAGAGGCCCAGAACGCTCGTCTCCTCGGAGACGACCTCGAGCCTGTAATCGCCGGTATTCCCTACGAGAACCATGCATCGGTACGCGGGGAGATCGGGAGAACCGTCGATGCCTACGAAGCCCGCTCCGGGGATGCGGAATTCGCTCGCGGCGCCGAACCCGTCGACGAACACGCCCGTCTCGACGAGGGCCTGGAGATTGAACCCGACCAGCACGTCGGAGCCGTCGACGCCCATGTAGACCGCCGGCTCTACGTCGACGGGGGTCTTGTAGACTACCCCTGCGCCGGCAACCGACACAGCCAGAATCAGCAACAGAGCCGAACGGATCATACGAGCCTCCTGACACTCGAGGTGGACTGCAGTTACAGAAAAGGTAAACATTGCCGGCTTTATAGAGTTCCCGGCGGGGCGGGTCAATGATCGTGCCTGCGCGGTGTTGTCTTCCGCCGCACCGCCGGGGATATTCCAGGCGGAACCGGACGGTGCGGCAGGATCGTAACCCCCACTCCGGGAGGATCATGCCGAGAAGAGCCAGAGTCATCCTGGAGAACGGATTCTACCTGGTCTCGGCCAGGGCGGGCCCGGGGCTGCTCCTCTTCAGGGACGCAGACGATTTCGAGGCTTTTTCGGCGCTGGCCGGCGCACTTCTGGATGAATCTAGAATCGGACTGCTCGCATGGTGCCTGCTGCCCGATTCATGCTGCATGCTGCTGCGGGCGGGGGGCGACGACCTGAAGAGGTTCATGCGCCTTCTGCTGGGCAGGTATTCCAGAATCCGGACTGACGTCAGGGGTTCCGGGGTCGGCCTGTACGGGGGCGAGAGATACTCCAGCCGCGCCTTCACGGACGCCTCCGCACTCCCGGGAGTAATCCGCTTCATCCACTCGCTGCCCGCCAGGGACGGCCCGGTTCTCTTCGCGGAGGCATGGAAGTGGACCAGCCTGAGACAGACGAAGCCTCGCGGGCGCGCCGGGCTTTCGATCTCCCCTGCTCTCGCCGGTCTGACGTCCGGCTTCGACCCCGTACCCGATCCCGATGAACCCGAGCCGGACTGGAGCGGATTCGAGATCAGGCAGTCCCCCGGACCGGCCCCGCCGGCGGAGAGGTTCGTCCCCGCCGATCCAGCGGCGATACTGGCCCGCGAATACCGGGTGCATCGATCCAGACTGGTGAATCCCAGGGGGCGCGAGCAGCAGGCGCTGCGGCACGAAGCCTTCCGCGAATGCAGAGCCCGCTGGGGCATGAACTACTCGGAGGTGGCGAGAGCCTTTGGCGTAACCCCCGCGGCGGTCATCAACGCCGTAGGCGGGCCGGGACGCTCAATGCGGCGGAAACCGCCGGCAGACGACGGTTCCGGGCGCCAGGCCGGGAGGGATCGAAAGCCCGCCGCCACCTGACGCCCGGCTCATTCCACCGTCAGTCGATCAGAAGCCCCTTGTCCATCATCTGCAGCGGGTCGAACGTGGCGAAGTCCGCCTGGTGGATCAGGACGGTTTCGATCCTCTTCGGCGCCCCGTCCCCCTCTCTGGCGTGGCAGGCGATCATGTTGATGATCTCGGGAGGGAGGCCCGCCTTCCCCGCCGCTATCGAACCGGAGACGGGATGCCGGAGACAGGCGCCGTTCCTGCTCTTCCTGATGACGCCGTCGACGCGTTCGTATTCGAGCAGCTTGCCCACGTCGTGCAGGAGACCGCCCACGACCAGCCAGTCCATGTTGATGGAATAGGGCAGCGGCATCTCGCCCTGCATCGCGGCGGCCAGTGCGAGCGCACCCTCCGTGACGGCCCTGGTGTGCTGGATCAGGTTGATGCCGTGGCTGTTCGCCAGGAGAGTGAAGGGGATCTGCTCGAGATCCTCGGGAGACCACCCGCCGCCCGTCGCGGCATCGACCCACACGTCCACGGCCGCCTTGCGGAGCCCGGGGTCCGTGATCCTGTCGAGCTGCTTCCTGAACAGTGATTCTACTTTCGCTCTCACTTCCCGACCCTCCCGAGTGCCTCCACGACCGCATCGCCCATTCCGGCGGTGCTCGCGGCACCCTGCTTCAGCACCTCCGGACAGCCGCGGAGCTTGAGCATGTCGTAGGTCTTCACCCTGCCCTCGGAGACGACCAGCTTCACGGCGTCCATGATCCTGCCCGCACGGGCGCTTTCGCCGATGTGATCGAGCATCATCGCCGACGAGAGGATCATCGCGATGGGATTGACGATCGATTCGGGATAGTCGGCGTACTTGGGGGCCGACCCGTGGGTGGGCTCGAAGACAGCGACCTTCTCGCCGATGTTGGCGCTGCAGGCGAAGCCGAGGCCTCCCACGAGCCCGGCGAATCCGTCCGAAACGATGTCCCCGAACATGTTGCCCGAGACGATGACCCTGTAGTCCTCCGGGTTCTTGGTGAGCCACATCATCATGGCGTCTATGTTCACGTCGGCCACTCTGATGCCGGGATAGTCAGCCTTTGCCATGTCCTGGGCGGTTTTGAGCATCATGCCGGAGGTCTCGCGGATCACGTTGGGCTTTTCGCAGACATGCAGGGTCTCGATGCCCTTAGCCTTCGCATACTCGAAGGCCTCGCGGACTATCCTCGTCGTGTACTTCCTGGTGAAGATACGGGTCGATACGGCCAGGTCGGGCCTGGGGCACCAGGAGAAGTTCGACCGGAACTTGGGATGCGTCATGAGTGCGTCGTAGACCTGGTCGGGCGGGTTGGTCCACTCCACGCCGCCGTACAGGCCTTCCGTGTTCTGTCTGAAGATCATGGCGTCGATAGCGGGTTCCTCGATGGTTCCGCCGGGCCCCCTCCGGACGAAGTTGAGCGGGTTCCCGATAAACGACCGGCAGGGCCGCTTGCAGATGTCCAGGCCGAAGTGCTGTCTCATCGTGACGATCGGGCTGTAGTAGACGCATCCCTTGTCCTTCAGAGCGGGCGACAGCTCGGCATCGGCGGCGGACTTGGGCTTGGATGTTATGGCTCCGAAGAGCGCTACGCCGTGCTTTTCGAGGAGTTCGATGGTCCTGGCGGGGAGGGCGTTGCCCTCGGTCTTCCAGAACTCCCAGCCGATGTCCCCGTGGACGTAGTCGGCCTCGAAGCCCGAAGCGTCCAGAACCTTCAGGGCCTCCTTCATGACTGCGGCTCCGATGCCGTCTCCGGGCATCACAAGGATCGTGCGTCTCATTTCCTCGCCTTTCTGGTTGGATTCCGGATCATCCGCAGGTTTCGCACTGTTTCGTGTAACATAAGGTTCCGGATGGGCGCCGGGTGACGAATATGCTCAGATCCGCCCCATGACGGCCTCCACCGCCGCCTCGAGCTGCCTGTCTATCCCGCGGTCGAAGTCGGTGGGCAGCTCCGCCACCGGGAGAGATCGAGGGGGTTCTTGGATCGATCACGCCAAGGATCAGGGCGCAGAGGAGGGGTGTCATCCCGCGTCCTTTCTCGATGCCAGGGTCAGCATCCGGGGGGAGGCCTCCGCATCGAAGGGCGAAAAGTCGTAGTCGCCCCAGATCTCCTCCACGGAGAGACCGGCTTCTTCGATCTCGGCGAGGAGGAGGCCGGGTGGAATGAGGGCGAGTTCGAGCGCCAGCTCGGATACTCCCGCAGAGCCTATCGTGTATTTCATGAAGAAGGTTATGGACCCCCTGCGGAGATCCTTCCGGACCGTCTCCTCGAGGCGGAGCCTCAGTCTGCCGTCGAAGAAGTCGTATCGCACGGAATCGGTGTCCTCCGGCCTGGCGGCGAAGAGGGGGCAAGTCTCGAGAAGAACCCTGCCTTCCGGTTCGAGCACCCTTGCAGCCTCGCGCAGGAGCGCGGAGCGCCCGGCCGGGTCGAGTATGCAGTGCATGCCGTTGTAGGGAAAGGCGGCGAGCATGAACGAGTTGTCCGGGAAGGGCATCTCCTGGCCGAGCGCCCTTATCCGGGAGGCCATGGAGGCGTCCTCACTCACCCATCTGGACAGCATGCCCCGGGAAGGCTCGAGGGCTACGGTCAGATGCTCGGGGGACAGGAAAAGAGACCGCGCGAGCCTGCCGCATCCGGCCCCTATCTCGAGCGCCCTGCCCCGCAGGCGCCTGCGCATCCTTCCATAGAAGAGCAGCTCCGCCTCGTCGACGGGGAATACGGTTCCTTCCTCGGCATCGAAGAAGGGTGCATAGGAGTCCCACAGCCTGGCATCGAAGCCGGGGCGCACGGGTCAGAACACCGACCGGCCGGAACCCGAGCGTATTATGAAATTGTCGGGATCTACCTGGACGCCGTCGCAGAGGACTTCATAGTGGAGGTGAGGGCCGACCGCGCGCCCGGTCATCCCCATCCGGGACAGCAGGTCGCCCCGCCTGACGGACTGGCCCACGGTGACGCAGACGGAGGAGCAGTGCGCGAAACGGGTGGAGATCCTGGAGGTATGGCGGACGATGACCTCGAGCCCGTATCCGGACGTCCAGCCGCAGAAGGTGACCACCCCGTCGGCCGGGGAGTAGATCGGCGTGCCGGTGCGCTCCGCGATGTCGATGCCCTGGTGCTGCCTGACCGCACCCGTGAAGGGGTCGATCCGGGTGCCGAAGTCGCTCACGTAGTATCCCTCGGCCGGCCAGATCGAGGGAATCCGGCGCAGCTCCTCGGTGATGCCGAGGAAATGCCCTGCGAGGGAATCGTAGGCTTCAAGTTCGGCTTCGGCCAGCCTCTCGGCCAGAAGGAGCCTGAGGTCGATGTCGTCGATGTAGCGGAAGAGATTCGACCCCGGGGAGGCTCCGGGGTCGGATTCACCCGGCATCAGGGAGGAGAAGTCGATATTCAGGCCGGCGCCTGCGAGCATTATCCTCTCCTCGCGCTCGGCGATGTCCACAAGCCGTGCCGAGAGTTCGTCCACCCTCGCGTTGAGCTGGTAGATCTCGCCCTCGAGCACGGCCTCGGTTCTGCCGATGCCCGTCAACCTGTGGCGCTTCCCGGCCTCCCTGCCGAGAAGGAAGGCGGCTCCGATCAGAGCGGAGATGGCGAGGGAGACAGCAAGGCCGGCTAGCTGGAGACGCAGCCTCGTGAGCGCGACCGGCCTCCCCCTGCCCGATTTCCGGGGAACCCAGTGTATCGTGCCAAGCCGCATGCGACGCGCCCCGGGTTCTTACGGATCAGCCCAGGAAAAGCAGGAGCGTGTTGCCGTCGGCGGACTCGTACAGTTTGCTGATGGCCCTGTTCTTGAGCTGGCGGACCCTCTCGCGGCTGATGCCCATTGTTCTGCCGATCTCGGCGAGGGTGTGCCTGCGGTCCGTTCCGATGCCGAAGAAGAGGCATATGATCGTCTTCTCACGGTGATCGAGGATCTCGAGCATCTGGTCGACGCTCTTCTTCATGGCCTCGTGCACCACGGCCTCGTCGGGAGAGATCTGGTTGTCGCTCGCTATCATCTCCTGGAAGGTCTTGTCGCTGCCTTCGTACACGGGGCTGTCGAGGGAGAGGTGCGTGCTGTGGATCGACATCATGCCCTCGACCTCCTCGCGGGAGACGTCTAGTTCCCGTGCGATCTCGTCGGTGGTGGGGTCGCGGCCGAGGGTGTGGCCGAGTTCGCGGGTGGCGCGGCCCATCTTGTAGAGTTCGCCGACCCTGTTCAACGGGAGCCGGACGATCCTCGACTGCTCGGCCAGCGCCTGGAGGATGGCCTGTCTGATCCACCAGACCGCGTATGTGATGAAGCGGCACCCCTTCGTCTCGTCGAAGCCCTTGGCGGCCCTGATGAGGCCCACGTTGCCTTCATTGATGAGATCCTCGAGGGCGACGCCCTGGTTGGCGTACTGCTTCGCGATGCTGACCACGAACCTGAGGTTGGCTTCGGTGAGCATGTTGAGGGCGGCCTGCTCGCCGGCCCTTATCCGCCTGGCCAGGTCGGCCTCCTGATCCGAGGTAAGGGTTTCCTTGCATCCGATTTCGCGGAGATACAGCTCGAGCGACCTGCCTTCGGTCCTTCTGGTTGCCAAGAACTACCTTCCTTCCGAATGACCGTATTCTCCCGGCGTTCTCCCGGCCTATAACCCCGGCCCCGATCCGTGGTTCCTGCGTGGATGCGGACGCGGCGCGCACCACACGATCTCTTCACGATCTCTTCGCGTTCCAGCCGATATTCCGGGGTCTGTTTCGTTTACTGGAGACGCCAACATTCGTCAAGAGCCACGGCTTGTCAAGCCGATCGGGCTATTACATTGCCGGGCATACTATTATCCGATGGAAAACCCTGCCCGCAACCCTGAGTGTCAACCATTGCACGGGTCTTGTCAAGGGGTTGACCCGGAAGCCCGCCGGATACACGTTGCAGCCATGAATCCGGGACATCAGGTCTGTGAAAGGGAGAGTGTCGATTGCGCGCTTTGCGGATCGAGCCGCAGAACCGTTCTCAGCGTTCAGAGTACCTGGCCGGTCGCCAGATGCTCGGTCTGCGGGCTCGTGTACCTCTCGGAGAGGCCTCCGGAATCGTCGCTGGCCACCTTTTACGGACAGGAGTACTACAGCGCCGGCACCACCGGCTATCGTGACTACGCCGAGGCCTTCGACAGGTATCGCGACGTGTACTATTCCCTCTTCGAGAGGCGCGACAGGGATCTCCGGAGAAACGTCACCACGGGCAGGAGGCTTCTCGAAGTAGGCTGTGCCCATGGATTCCTGCTGAACTATCTCCGAAGCGCCGGGTGGGAGGTGCAGGGCGTCGAGGTCAGCCCGCTCGCCTCCGCGTTCGCCAGGGAGAGGTTCGGACTCGACGTCCACACTGGGCTCCTGGAGGACGCTCCACTCGCCGCATCGTCATTCGACGCGATCCTTCTCCTCGACGTACTCGAACACCTCCACAGGCCCTTCGACGCCCTCGCCGGCATGAGCCGGCTGCTCAAGCCGGGCGGCACGCTCGTCGTACAGTGCCCCTGGGAGCTGACCCACTGGGAGGAGGTCTTCCAGGCGGTCCTCAGAGGCTTCAGGACGGGTTCGATCAGGCCGGACTCCATTCCCGCGCACCTGTATTTCTTCGGCCCGCGCACGCTCGACGCGATGATCGAGAAAGGCGGATTCCGTATAAGGGCCAGGCAGTCCGGCAACTACGGCGAGATCAGGAGGCGGGTGTCCCCTCCCCGGATCGCCGTCGGCTCTCCTCTGGAGGTCGCCTTCAGGTTCGCATACTTCAGGATGGGTGTCCAGCGGGCCCTCTACGGCATCTCTAGGAGGATCGGTCTGGGCAACGGTCTCATCCGTTACGCGTCCCCCGCCGGAGCATGACGGACTGCATACTGCTGCCCTGCTGGGCTTCAGAGCCGTCCTTTCTCCACCCCGGGAGAAGACTTCCTACAGGCGAAGACATGGTGGAAGCGCAGTCAGGATGGCTTTCGAAGGCCCTCCGCGGCGGCAGGATCATCTCTTCCGGGATTCCCCGGCCTCTACCGGAAGGTCTCTCGGACCCCTTCCTTCTCATTCACGGGCCCGGACTCCGTGCATTCGATCCGGGGCTGCTCGAGGCCGAACTGGCCCGCCGGGGAGGCGACCTGCTGGTGGTCTCGCATCCCTCCTCCTCCCAGGGCGACAGGCTTTCCACGAAGCCCGACGGCCGTGTCTGCGGTTTCGGCGGCATGTCCGACTCGAATCTCTGCGACGCCGGAGTGTGGCTTCTGCGGAAAAGCGCAGCGGAGGCGGCGACACCGTCGGCTTGGGCCTCGCCGGGCGTCTTCCTGAGGGCGATGCTGGAAGCCGGAGCCGGCATCTATTCGGAGTGTCTCTGCTCATACTGCAGGACAGTTTCCGCCCCGACGGACTTTCTGCTCCTCTGCGGAGAGATCCTGGACGGCCGGGCCTCCCCGCCCTGCAGGGCAGGCTCACGCATCGTGATCGACCCATGCGCCACCGTCGCCCCTGATTCGCATATTTCGGGGCTCGCATGGATCGCGGCCGGCGCGGTGGTCGGGACGGCGTGCAGGATAGAGAACTGCGCCGTTCTCGAGGATGCGTCGGTCGGAGAGGGAGCGACGGTCAGGAACGCGCTCGTCCTGCCCGGAGCCCGCATACCGCCGGGGGCTGATCTCTCGGACAAGTACCTGAAGACAATCGGAGGATGAAATGCTGGATATGATCCGTTCCTACCTCGACGGCATAGGCGGCCTGGTTATGAGGATACCGCCCGAGGGCATCCGCAGGGTCACCAACACGATCCTCGAGGCATGGAGAAACGGCCGGCGGGTCATGGTCTTCGGCAACGGCGGAGGATCGGCCACGGCGGCGCATTTCGTATGCGACCTGGCCAAGGGCACATCAGCGCCCGGAAGAAGGCGCCTGAAGGCCATTTCGCTGGCGGAGAACGTGCCGCTGCTCACGGCATGGGCCAACGATACCGACTACACGAACACCTTCGGCGAACAGCTCAGGAACCTCGTCGAGCCCGGCGACGTGGTGATCGGACTGTCGGGCAGCGGGATGAGCCCCAACGTCGTGAACGCCCTGAAGCTCGCCAACGAGGAAGGCGCCCTGACCGTGCTGTTCTCGGGATTCGACGGAGGAGAGGCGGCCCGCGTCGCTTCGGAATCGATAATCGTGCCGTCCTCGGACATGCAGCAGATAGAGGACGTCCACCTGATCCTGGCCCACATAGTCTTCAGATGCGTCCGGGAACAGATGAGTTCGGAGGATTGACGGGCTTCAGGGCCGCCAGTCGTCGAAATCCTCGCCGCCGCCGGCCAGAACGTCCCTGAGAGCATCCCTGAAGATCTCCACCCCGGTTTCGCTCAGTTCGGGGAATCTCGTTCTCCAGAGCTGCCAGGATCTGTCTATCTCGGCCTTGAGCAGCACGGGCAGGCTTCCGTCGGACCGGGCCTTCTCGACCGTGTCCCTGTTGTAGACCACCATGTCGCTGGCGAGAACCCTGGCAAGCCGCCTGGCGCGCATGGTTTCGTCCTCCTCGGGAAGCTCCTCACGGCTCTCCTTTTCCGAGGCGGCCGAAAACTCGAAGACCTCCGAGCAGTTCCTGCAGCGGAGCTTCTTCGAACCCGAACCAAGCTTGTCTTCGGGAATCCGATAGCGTTTCCCGCAGCTCGGACACTCGACAATCATCGGTTACTCCTCTTCGCGATGAAGGCGGCAAGACGCTGGACTCCTGTCCTAATATCCGCTTCGGAAGCCGCAAAGGAAAGTCTGATACGATGCTCCCGGCCGAAGGCGCTTCCCGGTATCACGGCCAGGTCGGCTTCGTCCAGGAGCTGCGCACAGAGTTCGGAGCTTCCGATGCCGAGGGATTTCGGATACCCGGCGAAGACGTAGAACGCGCCGTCCGGCTTCGGGAAGTCTAGCCCGGGAACCTCGGACAGAAGCGAGCAGATCAGATCCCTCCTGGCGTGGAAGGAGGCGAGCATGGCCTTCCTCTCGGCCTCGGCGGCGCCGGAGATCACTGCGAGGGAGGCCCACTGGGAGATGGAACAGGGATTGGAGGTGGTGTGCTCCTGCACTCTTGTCGCCAGCTTCGTCCATTCGACGGGCGCTACGGCCCAGCCGATCCTCCAGCCGGTCATCGCGAATGTCTTCGACACTCCCGAGACTATCGCCGTCCTGCTTCTCAGATCGGGCCTCGAGTCGAGGACATGCGGAGAAGGGGAACCGGTGTAGACGAGATCCTCGTAGATGTCGTCGGAGATGACCCACATCCCGGTCGAAGCGATGGCGTCGGCCAGATCGGAGGCCTCCTTCTCGCCATATACGCAGCCGGTGGGATTCCCCGGAGAGTTCAGTATCACTCCGCAGGCTCCCCGGCTCGATGCCCCGAGCACGTCTTCCGCAGTGATCAGGGGTTGCCCCGACGAAGGGAACACCGG
Organism: Candidatus Fermentibacter danicus; assembly: GCA_001618605.1. Taxonomy (GTDB): domain Bacteria; phylum Fermentibacterota; class Fermentibacteria; order Fermentibacterales; family Fermentibacteraceae; genus Fermentibacter; species Fermentibacter danicus. Next base: position 23,005 of record LKHC01000082.1, on the reverse strand, counting down.
CGTTCCTCCGGCGAGTTTGACCATCTCGGGGTAGCTCACCCAGTAGGGCAGAGGGATCAGAACCTTGTCTCCCGGATTCACGGCCGCCATCAGCAGGTTCGAGAGGCTGTGCTTCGCGCCGCAGCTCACGACCACTTCGGCGGGCTGGTATTCGGCGCGGCGCCTCTGGGAAGTCTTCGTCGCGACGGCCTGACGCAGCTCGGGTATCCCGGCGGTCGGGGTGTATCTCGTTCTGCCTTCCTTCATGGCCCTGGCGGCGGCTTCGTGCGCGGCTCCGGGGCTCGGGAAGTCGGGTTGACCCGCAGACAGCGATACGACGGGCCTCCCCTGCCGCACAAGCTCGCCGGCTCTGGCAGTGAGCTGGAGAGTGGCGGAAGGCTGCAACCCGGATATCGATTTCGAGAAGTTCATCTGTCTCCCCCAGTCTGGCGGCTTCCCCTGCGCATGAGCGCCTCGACGACGCAGGGCTGCACGATGTTCGAGAGGTCTCCTCCGTAGTAGGCGATTTCCTTAACGATGGTGGAGGAGAGATACATGTTGTGCTCCGCGGGCATCAGATAGATCCCGGAGATGCCCGGAGCGAGCCTTCTGTTCATGAGCTGCATCTGAAATTCATACTCGAAGTCGGAATTGGCACGCAATCCCCTGACGAAGACGGCGGCTCCGATCCTCTTCATGTAATCGACCAGGAGACTGTCGAAGAGTTCCACCTCGACACGCGCGATCCCGGCTTCGTCCAACGATCTCCGGACGAGATCGAGGCGCTCCTCCGCGGAGAAGAGCAACCGCTTCGGACTGTTCTGCACCACGGCGATCCTCAGACTCCCGAATATCCTCGCCGCGTTCGCTATCACGTCGATATGACCGTTGGTAATGGGATCGAACGTACCGGGATACACAACCATAAGGTTCATGCCTTCCATCGCCAGGCCAGAGTGGTTTCCCCGTAGCGTCTGGTGGTCCAGCCCCGGGGCGCAGGTAGTCCCGTCGGCGTCTCCACCATGACCATGCCTCCATCGGCGAGCAGGGAGGGCCAGTCCACGGAGAACGCCCATTCATAGACACGGGAAGATGCATAGGGAGGATCGAGGAAGACCAGTCCCGGCCTGACCAGAGCCCGAAGATCCAACTCGATCACGTCGGCTGTGCGGAACTCGGCTCTGGAGATTCCACCCAGTTCACGGAGCGACGCCTGCACGAATCCGACGGCCTCCCTGTCGCGGTCCACGAAGGAACAGCCCGACGCACCTGCGCTCAGGCATTCGATCCCGAAGGCTCCGCTGCCGCAGCACAGATCCCAGACGTGGGTTCCCTCGACCATTCCCGCGATGTCTATCACAGCCGCCCTCGTCCGCCCGGAGGAGGGTCTTATCGAACGAGGCGGGCGGAGAACACGGCCTTTCCATGTTCCCCGCCCTATCCTCAGCACAGCGGCTGCACCGCCGCTAGTAGGGTCTGATTATGTGCGGCGTTACGAAGATTACGAGCTCCGTGCTGTCCGTAGTCTCCGAGGTGTAGGTGAAAAGCAGCCGGCCGAGCAGAGGGATGTGGCCCAGTATGGGTATCCTGCGCTCGACCTCGGATGTCTTGCTTCTCATTATGCCGCCGATGACCGCCGTGGCTCCGTCCTCGATCATGAGAGTGGTGTTGGCCTCCTGCGTGAGGATGATCGGCTGGGAGCTCGCTGTAGCCTCTCCTGAAAGCTCGCTGACGATGGGCTTGAGTTCCAGGGTCACGTTGTTGTCGGCGTTGATGTGGGGAGTCACCTCGAGGCTGACGCCCACCTGGAACATCTGGATATAGGTGTTCCCTTCCGCATCCTTCAGGGTGAGGGGAACCTGCTTGCCGGACAGCACGGACCCGGTCATGTTGTCGATGATCGCAATCCTCGGTTCGGACAGTATGTGGGCCCGGTTGTTCTCTTCGAGGAAGCTCAGCGTCGCCTCCACGTCGAACAGGTTCATCGAAGTCCCGAACGTTATCGATCCGAACGGGTCGCCCACGCCCAGGGTACTCTGCGCTCCGGCGTGAGTAAGAGCATCGACCCTGTTCAGGTTGCCCACCGACCAGTCGATTCCAAGCTCGTTGCTGGCCGTGGCGTCGATCTCCACCAGCTTGGCTTCGATCATCACCTGCGCGGTGGGGCTGTCGAGTATCGGCAGCAGCCGGCTGATCTCGTTGATCTTCGAGGGGATGTCCGTAACGACCAGGGAGTTGGTTCTGGAGTCGATGGAAACGTCTCCACGGCTGGAAAGAACCGTGGCGGTCGCATTCCTGATGTCGTCGGCCGTCGCGTAGCGGATCACGAAGATCTCGGTCTGGAGATCCTGGAGGTTCTGACGATCCCTCCTGTTGGTGGCCATGGTGCCTATCTCGCTGTAGAAGGCTTCCCTGTTGGCGAGACGCAGCACATTGCTGCCCTCGAGGGTGGCGACCAGGTTCTGAGTGTTCAGGATGGCCATGAGGGCGTCACGCCATCCGACGTTCCTGAGACGGGCCGTTATGGTGGCCTCGAATCCCTCGGGAAGGATGATGTTGTAGCCGCTGACGTCGGATATGGACCTCAGCACCGTACGGATGTCCGCGTCCACCACGTCGATCGTGACTCTGCGGCCGCCCGTCCCACGCCATTCTGTGGGGAAGCCGTCGTCGGAGGGGGCCCAGGGTTCGCTCACGACTATGCCCTGGGTGGAGCCGGCGTTTCCGCTGGACGGCGACGCGGCGGGCGGAGTCGAGAGGGCCGAAACCTGGCCGCCCGCGAAGCTGCGGCTGACTTCGGTGCTAGACGCCGTCCAGGCGGTGAACGGCGTTCCGGACGGATTCGTCTGCATGGTCAGGACCAGGCTGTTGCCGTTTGCGTCGGCGCTGTAGTTGAGGAGTTCGCCTGAAACGTCGACGATGACCCTGACTATCCCGTCGGGCGGCGCCTTGTACTGGCTGGTGCGGAGAGCGGCCACTCCGCCCCTTCCCACCGTGTAGTCGGCGGCGGGAAGAGCATGGACCGAGTTGCTCAGATCGATGACCACCCGCATCGGGTCGGTCAGAAGGAACTTCTCGTAAGTGACCGGACCGTCGGCGTAGATCGTCACCTGGGTCCTGTCACCGCTGGGTTCCACCGAGATGTCGGTGACCCTGTAGGCCGACGCGGGCAGTGCCAGCGCCAGCAGGGCAGCAAACAGCATTTGCCTCATCACAGACCACCCTCTTCGTGAAGCCGCATCGTGTAGATCGTGGGTATTGACGCGGTTCCTCCGCGCTCCGGCCCGTAGTCGACCGTTACTTCCTGGATCACTATCACTTCGTTTGCGGTTATCTCGGCGATCCTGGTGTTGTTGGCGAGTTCGGAATTGACGTACAGGATGTAGGGAACGCCGTTCACGTCCTCCACCATCGCCTGGTCGCCTCCGGCCGGGTCGATGGTTATCCCGACCAGCCTGAACTCCTCGATGGATATCTCGCTGAGCGGACGCCTGAGGTCGCGCCTTCGCGCCGGGAACTCCGTGAACGGGTCCGGACGGCTCGAGACCGACTCATAGATTCTGAAGGCGCCGCTGGCCGCGGTCAGAACCGGCGTCACTCCCGCGGAGCCGCCGGGGGAAGCCGTGGACTGGCCGGCGAGGGTGCACTCGATCCTCTCCATGTCGTAGCTGGAGAGCCTCGTCTCGAATGCGCCGATCTCCGCACAGACCATCAGGCCCATTTCGTCGACGGCCCATACCGGGCTCCCGGCCGATGCGCGACGCAGGCTCGTGGGTGCGATCGGGAGAGCGTCCGCCACGACATCGGAAGGCATGGCCGGATCGATCACCCTGTGGCCCGCAACGGCGAGATCGCCGCAGAGCCTGCCCCTGAAAACCCGCTCCCAGTCGCCCGGGCCGGTACGCGCGAGAACGCTTCCATCAGCCGTCACGAAGATCCGGCCTCCGGCCACGAGCACCGGGCCGGGCGCAGGAAGTGTCTCCTCCTGCCAGAGATCGACTTCGGGGTCGTATCTCAGGAGGCGGTCGCCGGCCGAGAACACCCAGTCCGGGCCGAGGCGGCCGAGCCCCGTCGAACCGGGGATCGGCTCTTCGGGGGATCTCACCTCCCAGCCATCCGCGCAGGCGATTGCAAGGGAGCCTTCATCGGAGAGAACGACCGCGCCGTAGCCTTCGTCCAGGGCGAGGTCGGACGGATCGAATCCTTCCGGCAGAGGCGTGACTGTGGCCTCCTCCCCGTCGAAGGCGATCAGTGCGGAATCGCTCAGTATGATCACCCCGGCGGGGGTCGACGCCATCTCGACGGGCGCCGACGCCGCGGGGCCGAGGTCATAGCTGCTCCATCTGCCGTCGGCCATGGAGCATTCGAGGAGTCCTCCGCCGTGGAAGGCGGCCCAGACTCCGTCATCGTCCACCGTGACGACCGAGGGCGGCCCGCCGGGGACGACGACCTCGAGCCAGCCCACGGGGGCCGGTCTCCCGGCGATCTCCGCCTGTCCGGGGGCGGCGACGGTTGTGCCGGCAGAATCCGGTCCGGGGCCGCAGCCCGTGGCGAGGACGGCCAGGAGGATGATCAGGACGGCCATGGACACAGGGAACTTCACGTCCTTCACCCCCTATGGCTGAGTGTAGGCGGAGAACACGAAGGAAGCCTCGATGTTGTCGAACTTGCCTTCCGCCGCCTTCAACTGCTGGATGTTGAGATCGGTTATCGCCGTCATCATCGTTTCCTGGGTAAGCTGGTCGAAGAAGACGCCGAGCCGGTGATACCTTCCCGTGAGCCTGATCTGCCAGCTGTAGACCGCGTACTGACCCTGCAGGGTCATCGGCAGAGGGTTCAGGTTCACGATCTGGATGCCGCTGCTGGCGGCCTTCATGGTGAGCATCTCGAGCACGTCGTCCTGGCTGTACTGTCTGGGCAGGAACCTGTCCAGATTCTCCAGCTCCTGCTGGTACATCTCGATCTGCTGGGCCATCACGGCCATGTCTTCCGAGGTCTGCGCCCTGAGCTGGTTCAACTCCATCTGCTTCATCCGGAGCTGGTCCTCGAGGGAGGTGATGGACTCCCTGGTGTCCTTCGCTATGAAGTTGAAGTAGACGTAGACCAGCGCTACGAGCAGGAGGAGCCCGAGGAAGAAGCGCAGCACCTTGGGATCCCGAAGGTCTATAGCCACTTCGAACCTCCTCCCGGCCTGGCCTGGGCCGTCATTGTCCGCTTGTCCAGGTCATGATGTCAGTATCCCAGACCGTGAGTGTGTCTCCGCATTCGATTACGAAGGGAGTCCTCTTCAAATCGGCGTAGACGTACATCTTCGAGCCGAAGTGAGCGCTGAGCCCCATCGTTGCGAATCCCGGCAGCGTGTATCCCACACCCTCCTCGCCGGCCGACGGATAGACCGGGACTTCGATGAAGAACACCCCGTCGGCGTTCGTGTTGGAGGCATAGTCGAACGTGTTCACCGAGTCCCCGTGGACTACCAGTGTGACACCCTCGGCCGGAATGGTGTGGCTCGAGTCCTCCCATACGGTGCCCGTCACGTATACGCTGGTATCGTCGGTCCCGAAGGGATCGCAGCCAGACAGGACGGCGAGCGCCGCAATCATCGTCAGTACAACGTTCCTGTTCATGATCCCCCCATCAGATCCCGGAGTAGTTGCCGACCAGGGGCGTCAGCGAGCCCCTGTTGACGGTTACTTCGAGATCGAACTGGTATCTCATCTCTCCGCCGGATACGCCGGTCGGATTGGTTGCTGGCGTCAGGGTGTATGTCTGCCCGTACTCGGCGAGCTGGAACAGTGGGGTCTGGCCGTCCGGAAGCTGCTCGACCAGCCTGCGCTGGAAGGCGACCACGTCTCCCCATGTTCTTGCGATGCCAGTCAGATGGAGGCTCTCGCCGTTCATCACCATGGCGGTGAGGTAGATGCCCTTGTCGGCCTCCTCGGCCATCGTGGTCTGCTGCGGATAGAGGGCCTTGCAGAGGTATTCCATGACGTAGACCGTGAATCTCTGATCCAGAGCCAGGCTCTGTATGGCCGCGCGCCTGGCCTCGAGATCGGCCAGCAGCGCATTCGCCTCGTTCTGCTGGCTCACCTGGGTCTCCATCTGGGCGATCTCGCTGTCGATCTCGGTGATCTGGCTCCTCAACCGGGACTGATGCTTCTTGAGTCCGGCGTAGTGGATGCCCATGGCCACCACCCCGCCGGCGATCAGCAGTATCGGCAGGTAGGAGAGGATTGCCCCGCCCGCGGAAGGCGACGAAGCGGCCGCCCCGGGCACTGTGGACCTCTTCCTGCGGGACTCGGCCTCCTCCATGACGTTCACGTCGACCCTGCCGGGTTCGAAAGCCCTCAGGGCAAGCCCGATGCTGACGGCTAGGAGGGCACTCATCACGGACCTGTCCTGGTCGGGAATCATGGAGGGATCGGCCGATATGCTTCTGAACGTCTCCAGGGGTTCGACGGGCAGGCCGTGCTGTTCGCTGAGGGTCGATACGAGACCCGGCACGAGCGAGCAGCCGCCGCTGACGTACATCCTGTCGATCCTGGTGCTCTCCCCGGAGGCCTGGAACGATATGAAGGAGCGCCGTACGCTGGTGGAAAGCTCCTCGATCACGTAGCCGACCGCAGACCTCACCTCGTCCTGCGAGGTGCCCTCCGGGAGCTCGCCCTTCAGTACGGATTCCGCGGTTTCGTAGTCCAGACCCATCGACCTCTGGAGGGCTTCGATGAATCTGTTGCCGCCGATGGAGAGATCGCGGTTGAAGCTGGGCAGGCCGCCCTTGACCACGACCATGTTCGTCACTTCGGCGCCTATGTTCAGGATGGTCGCGCACTCGTCCGCACCGGGCCTGTAGTTGTACTCGTAGTTTCTCTGCAGTGCGAACTGCTCCAGCTCGATCGCGCCGGGCTTCACGCCGGACGACTGCAGGAGCCCCCTGTGGAGGTCGACCGCCTCCTTCTTCGCGGCGACGAGGAGGACTTCCATCTGGCCCGGAGCCATCTCCGGGTTGATGATCTTGAAGTCGATGCTGACCTCGTCGATCCTGAAGGGGATGTGCTGCTCGGCCTCCCAGCGTATGGCCTGGCGGGCGTTCTCCTCGGACATCTTCTCCATCGGGATGCGCCTTACGATGACGCTCCTGCCGGAGACGGCCGAGAAGACCAGCTTGGGTTTGATGCCGGCGTTCCTCAGGGCGTCCCTGATACCGGCGTTAACAAGCTCCCTGTTGACTATCTCGCCATCGGCCACTGTACCGGGAGCCAGTTCCTGAATGGCGAACCTGGCGAGCTTGAGGGACTTTCCAGCCCTTACCAGCTCGACCACCTTCACCGAATGGCTGCCGATGTCCAGGCCTACGGCCGACTTGATAGAACCGCCGAAGCCCATCTGTGCCTCCCACCGTTCAGCTCGATCCCTCTGCCGTGCAACGTGCCCGGATAGGAATCACAATGCCCTCCCGCACTTGAAACGAAGTTTAACAGGAGTGTCGAATCTCGTCAATACCCAAATTCATAACTCCGAAAGTTCATATATCCCTTGACGGCCCCGGGCGTCCCTTTATGTTTGGCCCGGAGGTCTGTATGTCTGCACGAACCAAGCCCGGAATCGTTTCCAGCATAATCGATTTCGAGGAGGGCGATTCCGCGAGCGTCAGGCTCACGGTTCCGGTCCGCCAGGATCAGGAGGAAGTCCTCACCAGAATCGTAAGGGCCATATCCCAGAACAGGGACAGGCACCACAGGCGTCAGAGGATAACGAAGGCCGCCGTGATAAGGGCCTACATCGACGCGCTCAGCTCCATCCCGGTGGATCTCCGGAACATCTCCGACGAGAGCGAACTGCTCCGGCGCGTCATGGAGACCTTCAACAATCATTCCGCCAGCCTGAAGAGGACATAGGGCCCCTCCGACACGACAGGCTCCATCCAGAGGGCTGCGAACTCCCTCCATTCCGCAAATTCCTCTTCCGTGAGTTCTCCGCTGATGTTGATATCGGCAATGTCCATGTCCACCGCGACATGCGTAACTCCCCGCGCACGGAGGATCGAGTCCAGACCTTCGGCTCCGAGGCCCGCCCAGAGCGGCTCGAGTACGTCCAGAGGGAATCTGCGGGCGTTGAAGACGGCGCAGGAGGGCCAGTAGAAGGCCCTGTTCCCCATGTTCACGAACAGGGTTGTGTCGTTCTCCTCAAGTACCCTGTCAGCCTCCATATAGAATGACATGTAGGGCAATCGATTCTCCAGGAAGGAGTCGTCCAGGGCCTCCCAGGGCCTTTCGACTCCATAGAGATCGAACAGCCGGGAGCCGCTCCAGATGAGGCATACCGTCGTGGCAGCCAGCGTGACCGCTCTCCCCGTGCGGCCCGAGGACATGGCCCTCGACAGCCCCTCGCCCGCAGGGATCGAGAGCATCCCTATCGCGCCGAAGAGATATCTGACCCGTGCGGCACTGCCGCTGAGCAGCACCGTCGCGACGAACACGGCCAGGGCCGGAAGCGCGGACACCTTCCTTCTCCCGAGCACGGCGAAGAGCAGAACCCCAGCCAGAAGAAGCGGGCCGGAGGCTCCGTCATACAGTCTGGGATCGTCCCATCTGCCCTGGAGCGACATTCGCAGCGGCAGCATGACGAGGTCCGAAGGGCCCGACACAGACGCCGAATAGGCCGACGCCCCCGCCAGAAGCTCCTGCGTCCTCTGCATGACCTCGGGCTCTGTTCCGAAGAGCCCTCCCATCAGGGGATGAACCGGATTGCTCCTTTCGATCGCATTCGGCAAAGCCCAGGCGGCGCTGACGAGCATCGCAACTGCGAGAGGCGCCGCGAGCCGGACCGGGCTCCGCCTGAACCTCCATGCGATGACCAGGAGCACGGCGGCCGTCACGGGAAGCCCGTTGTATTTGCACGCACCGGCGGCCGCCGCCCAGAGCGCCGCGAGAGAAGGATTCCAGCGGTCCTTCGCGAGTTCCCCCGCCGCAAGTATCGAGAAGAGGAGCAGGAAGGAGTCGGAATAGGCCCAGGTGGCGTTTCTGAGGGCCTCCGGAACGCTCAGCACCACGAGGGATGCCAGGAGCGATGCCTTCCTCCCGTGTGGTTCGGCTGCATGCCAGGCGGCGCCGATCGATCCTGCGAAGCCCAGGAGGCTGACCATGTTGGACGCCCTGAAGCCGAAGGTGCCGCCCACGAGCGCATAGAGCGACTCGACCATGTACGGGTAGTAGAAGAAGGGGCACCATGCGGGCCGGTGGATTCCGCCGGCCTCGAGCCACAGCCTCGGCAGGTAGAGGTGGTGGTTCATGGCGTCCCTCGCCATTGGCGGCATGGCCGCGAGCGGGAACAGGATCAGCAGCGCTATCGCCGCTGGGAGGAGCCCGCCGGGAGACGGCCGCCGACGCGCACCGAAGGCTGCGGAAGCCGCCGCAACTGCGAGAATGGCCCAAAGGACGGCGCTGGATAGCGCGGAGAGCCACCCGGCCGCCGATACGGCCATCGAGACGAGCAGGGCGCCCGCTCCGAGGCGTTCCGGCCACGACCCGCCGCGCAGGAGCAGCCCGCCCGGGCCGCAGAACGCTGCGACGAGGGCTGCCAGAGCCGGCAGGCACAGTAGAAAACCGTCCATGCCCGTAACAGAACATCATGCAGGCTCGACCGCAAGAATCGGGCTTGCCCCGCCGGGCGGCCGGGACGATCTTTCCGTGGCGGCGGGAGCGCCGCCCTGTCGAAAGGATACGGATGCGCGTTCTAATCTCGATACCCGCTCTGAACGAGGAGAAGACCGTCGGAGGGGTGATATCCGGCATACCCGCGGAGATCGAGGGAGTCTCGGTCCTCGACGTGCTCGTGATAGACGACGGATCCTCGGACGCGACGGCGGAGAGGGCGAGGGAGGCGGGAGCCTCCGTGATCCGTCACGCCCGCAACAGGGGGCTGGGGGCCGCCTTCAGGACCGCGCTGGCATCGGCCCGGGACGGCGGCTACGACGCGCTCGTCACGATAGATGGAGACGGGCAGTTCGATCCGGCGGGGATCTCCAGTCTCCTCGCCCCGCTGGTGGACGGAAGCGCCGATCTTGTGACGTGCAGCAGGTTCATGCCTGGAACACCCAGGGGATCGACGCCCTGGATAAGGAGATTCGGAAACGGCGTCGTGGCGGCCATGGTGAACGCGCTGACGGGCTCCCGGGTGCACGACGCCACCTGCGGATTCCGTGCCTACGGACCGGCGGCCCTGGAATGGATCAGCTCCTTCAGCAGATTCACCTACACTCAGGAAACCCTGATAGACTTGGCATGGAAGAGGATGAGGATACGGGAGGTCGCCCTGCCCGTGAGGGGCGTCAGGCAGCACGGGCGGTCGAGCATCTCCGGCAACCTCGTGAGGTATGCCTTCCTGTCGGCCGGCGCCATCTATTCTGCATCCCACGACCACATGCCCTGGAGGTTCTACGGCCTGCCGGGGCTCGCGATGACGGCCGCAGGCCTGATTGCGGAGGCTCTCGTCTTCGCCAGATGGATCGACACGGGCAAGGTGACTCCGTTCAAGGGAGTCGCGATAGCGGGCCTCTTCCTGGTGGTCATCGGGCTGCTGCTGACGATAATGGCGTCCCTCGCGGAATCCTCCTCGCACACGAGGCACCTGATCGAGGAACAGACCGCATACAGGGTCCGGCAGACGCGGTCAGGACAGCGCGACCGGGCCTAGTTCCTCCGGCCGAGGATCCTCTCTGTCTCCATCGCGATCATCAGCTCCTCGTTGGTGGGAACCACGAGCAGCTTCACCCGGCTGTCCGGTGAGGACACGATCTTCTCCTGTCCGCGGCAGTTGTTGGCCTCGGGGTCCAGCTCGGCCCCGAGCACGCCCAGGCCCCGGCAGATCATCTCGCGCATCTCAATGCCGTTTTCGCCTACCCCGGCGGTGAAGGCTATCGCATCCACCGATCCGAGCGTGACGGCATAGGCTCCGATGTACTTGCGCACCTTGTCGGCGAAGAGATCCAGAGCCAGCACCGCTCTTTCGTTGCCGGACTCCGCGGCCCGCTCCACGTCCCTCATGTCGCTGGACACGCCGGAGATGCCGAGCAGACCGCTCTTCTTGTAGACGAGATCCTTCACTTCCGAGGCGGACATGCCGTGGTTCTCCATCAGCTCGATCAGGATCGCCGGGTCCACGTCGCCCGAGCGGGTACCCATCATCACGCCGCATACGGTGCCGTAGCCCAGGCTCGTGTCGATGCTTCTGCCCTGCTTCACCGCGGTTATGCTGCTGCCGTTGCCGAGATGGCAGACGATCGTGTTCAGTTCGGAAAGGGGCCGGCCCAGCATGGCTGCGGTCCGCTCCGCCACGTACTGGTGGCTGGTGCCGTGGAAGCCGTATCGGCGGAATCCCTTCTCCTTGTAGAGGTCCCAGGTGAGGGGATAGACATACGCGACGGGGGGCATGGTCTGATGGAAGGAGGTATCGAACACGGCGACGTTCCTGACGCCCTCGAGCATCTCCATGGCGGCCCTTATCCCCAGGAGGTTGGCCGGGTTGTGGAGGGGGGCCATGAAGCTGTTCTGTTCGATCTCGGAGATGACCTCGTTCGTGATCTCGACCGGCTGGGTGAACCGCTCCCCTCCGTGGACGATCCTGTGCCCTACTGCCTGGATTTCGGAAAGTGACCCGAGCGCGCCGCTGACAGGGTCCGTCAGGCTCGCGAGGACCATGGAGATGCCCGCCTGATGGTTAGGGATCGGGCGTTCGGTCGTGATCTTCCCGTCCGTGCCGCGGCGATACTCCATCCTCCCTTCGGCAAGGCCGATCCGCTCGAGCAGCCCGCCCGCGAGGGTCTCGCCCGTGCTGCTCTCGAAGAGACGGAACTTGATAGAGGAACTGCCGCTGTTGATGACGAGGATCTTCACTCGTGGCCTCCATTATGGGTTTCAGGGGAGCGGGTCCGTGCGGGCCCGGTCGATCTCTGATCATAAAGGGAGCCTGCGCCCCGGGTCGAGTCCGCCTCCCTGTTCCTTTCGGACTGCAGCAGGGCCAGAAGTACGGCCCAGAGAGCGACATAATTGTAGTTGGTCAGCACGGAGCTCATCATCGAGGCCACCAGCAGCAGGATCAGCGAACAGAACACCCCCATCGCCCTGGAGGCCCTCTCGATGTCGGGAGTCGTGAGGAAGAGCCGCGCGGACTGGATCAGCGCCAGGCTGAAGATGAGGCCGAGGCCGGCCACGCCGATCAGGCCCATGTCGAGGAGGACCTGCCAGAAGGAGCCGTCTATGAACGACATGGTCCAGACATTTCCGAACTCGGGCTTGAAATAGGTTATCTCCGCGCCGATGCCCCTGCCGGCAAGCAGCTCGGACGGCCCGGCGCCGTCCAGGATCGTCGCCCATGAGATCAGTCGCGAGAGCAGCCCGATGTCTATGGGAAGTGAGTAGGANNGAGACGGCCGTGATCGCGACCACCGCCGACACGGCCGCGATCGTCAGGATGCGGACGTGTCTGCCGATGCCGCCCGGCACTCCTCCCCTGCGGAACAGACCGAGCATCCATGCCGCCGCCACGGCGAAGACGACACCGCCCCACAGGGCCCTTGTCGATGAAATGACGAGGCACGCCACCATCAGCATCGCAACAGGGACGGCCAGCGACAGCGGAGGCCTAGAAGGGCTCAGCCACAGGCGTGCGAGGAGCATCAGCAGCACGACGGCGAAGGCGTTGGCCTGTCTCGACCCTATCCTGAGGCCGCTGGCATAGAGGTACTGGACCCCCTCACCCGATCCCGTCAGACCCTTGACGAAGAACACGATCCCGGCGACTATCGAACCGACCAGCAACACCTTCCAGAGTACTTCGATCCTTCGGTCGTCGCCCAGCAGCCACAGCGCGGGGAAATAGACGAGATACATGAGCATCGTCTTCGCCAGCGTGATCGTGCCGGCCATGGGATAGCCTGCGGCTGCCCCGCGGGTCGCGGAAACCGCGACGATGGCCGAGAATACGACGATCAGAGCCCCGAGCGCGCCGGAGCGCCTGGCGGAGGCCCTCCCGTCGGCAAGGGCGATCATCCAGAGGAAGGCCGACCAGACGAGCAGAATCTCGTCGGGATTCAGCAGGGGCATGCCGACGGCGGCCTTGATCGATGCGAGCTGGCCCGCCGTGAGCAGGATCTGGAGAGAAAGGGCCGCCAGCATGGTTCTGAAGGAGGAGCCGGCGATCATTGCGAGGATGATTGCCGAGGCTGCGGCGCCGACAGCCGGCAGGACGGCGTCGAAAACCATTCCGGCGACCAGGGCCAGCCCGATCGCCAGAAACCCCCAGACAGCCGGCCGGCCGGCCCCCTGTGCGGCGGAAACCGGGATCAGGCCTCTCCCGCCGCCAGCCTGGCGGCTGTCGCCGCACCCAGTTCGCGACAGGCCGAGAGCGCCGAGCCGTCCGGGCGAAACTGTACGGACAAGCCCGGGTGCAGGAGATCGATCTTCATCTCCGCCATTGCGGCGGAAAGCTGCCTTACGCCCTCTCCGCTCCAACCGTGGGAGCCGAAGGCCGCCCCGACCAGGTTCTGCCTCCTGAGACCCCTCAGGTACGCCACGAGATCGGCCACGGTGGGGAAGAGGTTGTTGTTGATGGTCGGGGTTCCCAGGAGCAGTGCGCCTGCTTCCAGCAGCTCGTATGCGACGTCGCTGCGGTGGCTTCCGTGAAGAGGAAGCACGACGGAAGTCGCTCCGCCGGCCTCGAGCCCCTCGGCGATCGCCAGGGCCATCGTCTCGGTGGACTTCCACATCGTATCGAAGGAGACGACCGCCTTGCGGGTGGGCTTCTGGGCCGCCCACTCCGCGTAAAGCCCCGTGATGAACGAGGGACCCGGCTCCCGGCCCTCCACCCAGACCGGCCCGTGGTCGGGAGCGATGACGTCCAGGGTCAGCCCGGCCGAGGCGACCTTCGACAGGAGCGCCGTGACCAGCCTGGAATAGGGCATGAGGATGTTGGCGTAGTACCGGCCGGCCTCCTCCCGGAGGAGCGCCCTGTCGACACGGTGCGCGAACAGCTCGGCCGACGCGAGGTGCATACCGAAGGCGTCCTGGCTGACCAGTATCCTCCTGGACGGCAGATAGCTGAACATGCTGTCGGGCCAGTGGAGCATCCGGGTCTCCATGAAAACAGCCTGCTCGCCGCCCAGATCGACGACTTCTCCGTCGCCGACGGCCGTCACGCCACTGAAGCCCTCGAGCTGCATCGAGAGGTTCTTCACGCCTGCCTGCGACGCCAGGATCCTCGACGGGGAGAGAGCGGCGCAGAGCCTGGGAAGGCCTCCGGAATGATCCATCTCCGCGTGATTGGAGACGACCGTGTCCACTGAGGCGGGATCGACGACCGAGGCGATCCGCGAGAGCATCACGTCGACGAAGGGTTCCTTCACGCCGTCGAACACCACGTTCCTTCCGGACGGCGTGGTCATGAGGTAGCTGTTGTAGGTGGTGCCCCTGTGAGTCGCATAGCCGTGGAAGTCGCGCAGACCCCAGTCGACCGCCCCGACCCAGTAGAATCCCTCCGCTATCGGTATCGCTTCGTAGACCCTGGCCATCAGTCCCTCCAGACTGACGGGCCCGGCTCACCGGGCCCGCCCTGCGATCATCCGGACAACGGCCTCAGTTTCTGGCCGCGAGTTCCCTGTCGATCATGAAGAGGGCGCCCGGAGCGTTCTTCGTGAGGAGGAGCTTCTGGACGACGGCATCCGTGCTGGCCTCCTCCTCGACCTGCTCGTCGACGAACCACCTCAGGAAGCTGGCCGAGGCATGGTCCTTCTCGGCGATCGCGAGATCCATCAGACCGTTGATCCTGCCGGTGATGTGCTTCTCGTGGGCGAGAGCGGCCTCGAAGGCCTCGAGCGGGGTCTTCCACTCCGGAGTCGGTCTGGCGATGGCCTCGAGGCTCACCTTGCCGCCCCTCTCCAAGATGTGGGAGAAGAACTTCATGGCATGGTCGTTCTCCTCGCGGCTCTGGGCGGCCATCCAGGAGGCGAACCCGGGGAGGTTCACGGACTCGAACCATGCGGACATCGAGAGATACAGGTAGGCGGAGAACGCCTCCTCGTTGATCTGGGCGTTGAATTCGTCGAGCAGCTTCTTCCCTATCATTTTACACCCTTCCAGAGACTGTGGATGTTGCAATACTCCCGCGCCACGGCATCCTGTACCTCGGGCCCGGGGAAGAAGGCCTCGGGAGCCTGGCCCGGTGCGAGGAAGCTCCTGCACCTGCGGCCCCCTGCGGAGAGTTCGATCCACTCGACGTAGTGATTCTCAAGCATCGGGTGGGGAACGCTCCCGACCTTGACGAGGTATCCTCCCTCGACCCTCTCCACTGTCGGCACATGCTTCTCGAGGGAAGAATCGGCCGTCTGCTCCTCGAGCAGGCTCATCGGCTCGCCGCAGCAGCCCATGGTCCCCCCTCCGGCATGGAGAAGCTCAACTATATTTCCGCACTTGGCACATCTGTAGACCGCACCGGTCATAGTCACACCTCCCTGTTTTCAAACAATCCCTTCAGGGTCGATTCTACAAAATGACGGCCGGGCCGGAAATGGCCGCGGGGCGATCGACAAGGCGGAATGACCGGAACTGTCACGTTATCAGGAGGTTTTCCGGGCCAGGCCCGGGAACGGCGCCGGACGGCCCGGCGGATGTCAGCGGGAGTCCTGGCGGGAGCCCGGGACGGAGAGGATATGCTCCGCAACCGACGCCGCCTGGACCCTGGTCGTCTCTCCGGTTTCCATGTTCTTCACCGACGCGGTATTCGATGCGACCTCGTCCGGCCCGGCGACCACCACGAATCTCGCGCCGCATCTCCCTGCAGCCCTGAACTGCCTCGAAAGGCTGCGGCCCTCGATCTCCATCATCACCCTGAGCCCGCTGGAACGCAGGGATTCCGCCCAGGAGAGGGCGGTCGCGGCTTCGGCGGAGGAGTACACCGCGACGAAGACATCAGGCCGGGATGCGGCTCCGGGATCGGCCGGAATGAGCCCGTATGTCTCCAGGAAGAGCCTGAGCGTGAGTATCCCGAGCCCGAACCCGACCCCGGCCATCGGCCTTCCGCCGAACAGGCCCACCAGGTTGTCGTATCTGCCGCCTCCGCAGATGGCCCTCCTGTTCCCGCCGCCCGTGTCCGATAGCTCGAACACCGTTCCCGTGTAATAATCCAGCCCGCGCACTATCGATGCATCGAACGACGCGGCCCGGAGACCGGCGGCTTCCAGCAGGCGCCTCAGCTCGAGCATGGAATCGAAGCCCGGGAGCCCCGAAGCCGTCTCCCGCATCCAGGGGTCGTCGAGAGATCGGACGGAGGCGAACCTCCCCAGCAGAACGGCCCTGCCGGGATCACCGAGGACGGCCTCCGCGTAGGCCGTCCATTCGTCGGGCTGCATCTTCCCGATCCTGTCGATGGCCCCCAGGGCCTTCTGACCGTCCTGTCCGGCTATCCCTATCCGCTCCAGGACTCCAGTGGCGAGTTCCCTGCTTGAGTATCCGATCTGGTAGGCGCCGTCGGGCGCACCCAGGTTTTTCATTATCCTGTCCAGCACGAGCATGACCTCGAGGTCGCCCATCACCCCGGCCGAGCCGAGAACGTCCAGGTTGAACTGTCTGAACTCCCTGGCGCGCCCCCGCTGCGGCCTCTCGTAGCGGAAGCAGACCGGGAAGGACATCCACCGCACCGGGCTCGAGACCTCCGGGGCGGAAGCCAGCATGCGCGCGAGGCTCGGCGTCATCTCGGGACGGAGTACCACCCGCCTCCCCCCCCTGTCCTCGAAGAGATAGCTCTGTTCGGAGACAAGCTCTTCGCCCGACTTGGCGAGGAAGAGCTCCACCGGCTCGATCGTAGGTCCGTCGTACTCCTCGAAGCCGTAGGCAAGCGCGGCATCCCTGATCCTGCCTACAATGTAAGCCTCGACGGCCATCTCGTCCGGATAGAGCTGTCTCATCCCGGTGAGCGGTTTCGTGCTCAGTTCCATTGCCCCTCCGGTCCGCGGCGCACCTGCTCGATGCGTGTGTTACTCCCGCCCGCTATCTTACTGCATTACCGGGCATCTGAAAACCCGATCGGAGGGCGGCATGGGAAGGAAGGCGATCGTTGCGGCGGCGGCTGCGCTGACATTGTCCTGCGGTTCTCCCGCTCCGGGAGGAACGGCTGCGGAAGAAGGGGCCGCCACGGCGCCCGGGTCTCTGCCGGGGGGCTCGGAATCCATCCTGTATGACGGTTTCCAGCTCTCGTGGACTCCGGAGGGCGACTCCATCCTCGTGACGATGAGCGCCCCCACTACGGGATGGATTGCCGCCGGCTTCCACTCCGGGGGGGCCATGAACGACGCCCAGATCGTGATCGGCTGGGTGGACGGAAGGGAAGTCCGGATCCGCGACGACTTCGGCACGGGCTTCACCACCCATGCGGCGGACACCACCCTGGGCGGAACGGACGACCTCGTCCTGATATCGGGCACGGAGCAGAACGGGAGGACCACGATCACCTTCCGGATGCCGCTCGATTCCGGAGACGACAACGACAGGAAGCTGGTTCCCGGCGAACCCTGCAGGGCCGTTCTCGCGTACGGCAACGACGGGGACGACAGTTTCACGGGCTACCATGCCTGGGCGGGATCGACGGACATTGAGATCTGACCGTGGAGGTGAAGGGTCGTACCCGAGACCTCTGATACTCGTCAGCAGATGCCTCGGCTTCGACAGGTGCAGATATGACGGCGCGGCGATCCCCGCGCCCTTCCTGGAGCGCCTGTCCCGCTTCGCGGACTGCGTGACCGCATGTCCGGAGATGGAGATCGGCCTGGGCGTCCCTCGGCAGCCCATCCGCCTGGTGACCGCGGGGGGTGACGAAGTGAGACTCGTCCAGCCGTCCTCCGGCCTGGACCTCACGGAGCGGATGGAGGCCTTCTGCCGGGAGCGCGCCGGAAACCTCGGCGCGGTCGATGGAGCCGTGCTGAAAGCCAGATCCCCCTCCTGCGGCGTCTCGGACACCGCGATCCATGCCGGTGCAGACTCCTCCGCGATCCTGCGAAGGGGCCCCGGGCTATTCGGAAGGGCGGTACTCGAAGCGATGGAGGGGAGGCCCGTGATCGACGAAGGCGGGCTCATCGACCCCGGGCTCAGGGAGCGCTTCCTCGTCCAGGTCTTCACGCTGGCCCGCCTCCGGTCCGCGGAGGACGCCTGCCGCGCCTCGGGCTCGGCGTCTCCCCTCGTCTCCTTCCATTCCTCGGCCGGGCTGCTGCTGGCGGCGGCAGACCGTGAGGCGGGGAGGATGCTGGGCGGAATCGTGGACGAGGGAGGAAGTCCCGACGCCCTGCTCCCCCGTTACAGGCGGGGTCTGGTGCGGGCCCTCGCCGGACCTCTCAGGACCGGACCCTGCGCGGACTCGCTCACGCATGCCTTCGTTTGCTTCAAGGAGCGGCTCGCTGCGGACGAAAAGGCGCTCTTCCTCGACAGCCTGGAGGAATTCGGATCGGGGCGGGCCTCCATGGGGCCATGCAGGGCCCTGATCCAGTCATGGATGGTCCGCTTCCCGACTCCATATCTGGATGACCAGATCTTCCTGAACCCGTTTCCCCGGGCTCTCGAAGGCTTCGAGGACTCCGCGGGGGACGGCGGCCGATGAACGAGGAGAATGTGCGCCAGAAGTTTCCGGTCCGGAATACGGGCTGGGCGGGATCTACGACGAGCGGGCGTCCGGGCGGGTGTTTCGACGACTGGGAACGCATCGTAAGGATGGATGCTCCGGAGAAGGGAGGCAGGTCATGAGGCAGGCCGTGGAGGCGGGATTCCGCAGAGCGGTACCGGGAGAGATCAGGATCGACCCGTTCGAGAGGATAGGAAGCGGCTGGATGCTGGTCACGGCCGGCCCGCCGGAATCCTGGAACACGATGACGGCAAGCTGGGGCGGCCTGGGCCACCTGTGGAACAGGGACGTCTGCTTCGTATTCGTGAGACCCCAGCGTCACACGAGGGGTTTCATGGACAGGAACGAACTCTTCACCGTCTCCTTCTTCGGCGGGGAGCACAGGCCGGCTCTGGAGTTCTGCGGAAGCCACTCCGGGAGGGACTGCGACAAGGCCGCGGAGACGGGCCTGACGCCGTTCGAACCCCTGAGGGGGTGCGTGGCCTTCGAGCAGTCCCTCATCGTCCTCGCCGCCAGGAAACTGTACATACACGACATGGCGGCGGAGGGCTTCCTGGAGGAGGCGCCCCTCTCGCTCTACCCCTCATCCGACTTCCACAGGATGTACATCGGGGGCATCGAGGAGGCGCTGATCCGGGACGGTATCTGACACCGGATCACGGTTTCCGGCACAGGATCAGGCTTCCCTGTCCGGAGAGGCAGGGATGGTGTAGGCCGGAGGCATCTGGGGCGTCCACATCACGTTGGGCGGCACGGGATACAGGGCTCCACCCGATTTGGACAGTTCTACCAGCGCCGTGGCCATGCCCTCGAGGATTCCGTAGGGAGCCACGAAGACCAGCTCGTGGTTCTGTGTCCCGCCGAATCTCCTGTCGCCCGCGCAGGGGAATCCGATCACAGGCCTCCCCGTCGCGGCCACGAAGCCGATCGACGAGCAGACCGCCGCCTCGGCCACGGTGTCCGCCGCGACCTTTTCCCCCGTCCTGTACAGGACCGCATGGACGAGCCTCATCACCTGCGCCGGATTGCAGTAGAAGACCACCGCGTCCGGAGGCGCAGCGTCCGCCGGATAATCTGAGAGCGGGACGGTATGGATCGCCTGGTACTTCGCCCCGGAATCCCCCAGCTTGAACGTGTTGCGGAAGAACTCCGCCCCCGCCTCGGGGGTGGCGACGTAGCGGCCGACGGCGGCCGTCCCGTCCCGGAAGGCCTGAGGGGTCTCGATGAGTCCGGTACAGGCGGCGCCGATGGCGCAGACCATCCGCTCCGGGACGCCTGCGGCCTGCCTGCCCTGATGCCTGGAAAGGGAGATGAGCTGGCAGATGTTGACCGGGAAAGGCAGCGGTTTGCGCTGCAGTTTTTCCCGATCCGTGACGAGAGAGACGGCCACCGGCATGGTCTCGAGCTTCAGAATGCCGACGAAGGTATCGACTATGCCTCTATTGTCCATTCCAACCTCCTGGAATCCGTCATGGCGGAGGAACCGGCGATTTCCTCCGCTCCGCCTTCCATATCCTGCGACGAGCGCCGGCGNNACTCCGGGCTCCCGCCCGGGGTGGCGGCACTTGCGACCGTCTCCCGGATGGCCGTATCCTTCCGACGGGAGGCGTGGACGGCCCTTGAGCCGATGGAGGGAGGTTCGGATGACGAGGTCGCTCAAGGGCTTCGGCGGCAGGCAGGGCCTCTCCCCCGGCACGCTCGCCAGCAGCGGGGAGCTTGAGCCGGAGGCGACCCGCATCTCCCTGCTGTGCTGGAACGAGGGTGGATACGATTCCCGCGAGGGGCTCGAACCCGGAGCGATCGCCGCGAACGATCCGGCATGGCCCGTCCGGTGGCTGCGCGTTAGAGGCTTCGCCGACCTGGCGGCCGTCGAGAGTATCTGCACAGGCTTCGGCATCCATCCGCTCCGGATGGAGGACGCCCTCAACAGCCACGACAGGCCAAAATCCGAGATCGACGACTCGAGCGTGTTCGTCTCCTGCCACTCCGTCATCCCAGGCTCCGGAGATGCCGCGGAGTACCGTCACCTCGCCCTGTTCCTGAAACCCGGCATGCTCGTTTCGCTCGAGGAGGGGGACACCCCGCTCTTCGACGCCGTGGTAGAGCGGATGAAGCGAAGCGGCTCGAGGCTTCGGAGGTTCGAGGCGGACTACCTGCTCTACGCCCTCATGGATGCAGTCGTAGACGGATATTTCGCTACTCTGGAGCGGATGGCGGACAGGATCGGGGAACTCGAGGCGGACATCTTCGAGGGCGACGGATCGGGCATCCTCGAGAGGATCCACGGACTCAGGAACGAGATGCTCATGTTCAGGAGATGCGTCTGGCCGATGAGGGAACTCGTCGCGAACCTCACCAGAGCCGGCGACTCGGTGTTCTCGAGCGGCACAGCTCCATACCTGAGGGATCTGTACGACCACTCGATCCAGGTCATCGAGACATCCGGGACACTCAACGAGATGCTCTCCTCGATGCTGGACACCTATCTGTCCAGCACAAGCAACAGGATGAACGAGGTGATGAAAGTGCTCACGATAATCGCTACCATCTTCATGCCCCTGACCTTCCTTGCGGGCATCTACGGCATGAACTTCGAGCACATGCCCGAACTCGGGAAGACCTGGGCCTATCCGGCGGTGCTGGCGGCCATGGTTGCGATCGGCTTCGGCATGGCTCTCTGGTTCAAACGCAGGGGCTGGCTGTGAAGTCCGCCGGCCGGCTGTTCATCGCGGTCCTGCTGGGAGCGGGGGCGGCGGAGGGCAACTTCGCATCCTCCGTGGAGTTCCTCGGATTCTCCGAAAACGGCGGGTACTTCGCCTGGGAGCAATACGGGGTCCAGGACGGCAGCGGGTTCCCGTTCAGCAGCGTGACCGTGCAGGAGACCGAAGGCGGCGCGGTGGTCTGGAGCCGCAGGATAATGCTGGAGGACGACCGTCAGGATCTGGAACGGGCGAGGGAGACGTGCCGGATGGAGGCCCGCAAGGCGATGGCCGGCTTTTCGTCGGTCTGGCTTCCGGGGGTTCTCTGCGTCCATCATCCGCCTACCGACCTGTCGGCCCCCGGCGATTCGGTACGCTTCCACTCCCGCCTCTTTGCGCCCGGATACGCAATCGGCGACAGGACTGTCGTTCTTTCGACCAGGGCGGTGACCGGATCCGAACTGGAGGAGTACTGGGGTCTCGTTCCCGTGCTGCTGTCCGTCTCCTTCAGGGACAATTCCCTCGGCACGACGCGTGTCGTCATGAAGGACGACGACCTCGCCGGGGACAGGAGCTATACCTCTGGCTACGGAATAGAGAGCGTGTGGGCTCTGGGCGACAGCGCCTTCGCCGTTTCGATCGCGATGACGACCCTGGGATTCGAGGGTCAGGACCTGTCGTACATGTTCGTGGGCTGGCGGGACTAGGCTTCGGCCTTCCCGGGAGTCACGGCGAAGAACCCCGCGACTTCCGTCGGAGCCGATCCCGTAAGTTCGAAGAACAGCTTCTCCAGATCGGGCCCGCTGATTTCCGCGGTCCTCACGTCGGCCATCAGGCGGCCCCTGTCGATGATGCCCACTCTGTCGCACATCTTCAGGGCGATCGGGAGCGTGTGCGTGGATAGAACGACGGCGGCGCCGGAGTCCGCCGCAGCCCTGCACATCCTGTGGAACGTCGACGCCGAGGCGGGATCGAGCCCGACCAGGGGCTCGTCTATGACATAGAGGTCGGGCCTGGAGAGGAAGGCTCCCGAGAGGACCACCCTCTGGGTCATCCCGTGGGAGTAGGACTCCGCCCTCATATCGAGCCAGCCTGTCATGTCGAAGAGAGACTCCATGAAGACGATCCTCTCCTCGGCCTCTGTGGCGGGCAGTCTCCTCGCCCTGGCGATGAACCTCAGAAATTCCCTGCCCGAGAGCTTCGGGAACAGGGTCGGCTGGTCCGGGACGAACGTCGCGAGTTCCCTCGCCCGGTCAGGAAAGGCCATGGCATCCACACCGGAAACCGTGATGGAACCGCTGTCCGGAACCACGAGCCCGGCCACCGTCTTGAGGGCGGTCGTCTTGCCGGCCCCGTTGGGTCCGAGCAGCCCGAAGACCTCTCCGGCCGGCACCTCGAGGTCGAGTCCGTCCAGGGCGATCGTCCTGCCGTAGGTCTTGCGGACCGCTTCCAGCCGGAGCCTGGTATCCATCAGGATCCCTCATCCAGGAGAGCATCGATGAATCGGCCGACCGAGAACTCCTCGATGTCGCCGGGCCCCTCGCCCGTCCCGACATACTCGACCGGCAGGCCCAGCTCTCCGGCGACCGCTATCACCGAGCCGCCTCTCGCAGTACCGTCGAGCTTCGTGAGGACCAGGCCGGTCACCGGCAGCGCCTCCGTGAAAC
>LKHC01000081.1 GCA_001618605.1 Candidatus Fermentibacter danicus | reverse complement strand
GTGAGCGCCGCCTATCTTCACGCCCAGGTTCATGTGGCAGATGCCGGTGCGTATCTGTTCCCAGGCCCTGCCTGCGCAGAAGACGGCATAACTCTGGACGAACGGGACGAAGCCGGCCAGAGCCAGGCCCGCCGCCTCCGCAAGCATCTCCTGCTCGCTGACACCGACGTTGAAGTGGCGCGTCGGGAACCTGTCGGCGAACCTCTCCCCCCCTATCGAGCGGGAGACGTCCGCGTCCATCAGCACCACCCGGGGATCTCTCCCCGCCGCCGCCATGAGGCCGTCGATCCATCCCTCGCGGGTCGCCCTCGTCTTCACAGGCCGCCTCCAAGAATCTCGGCGCGGGCTCTCTCCAGCTCGCCTTCGTCGGGGCATCTGCCGTGCCAGGAGCAACTGCCCTCCATGAACGAGACTCCCTTCCCCTTGATCGTCCGGGCGCACAGCACCGCCGGCCCGCTGCAGGCACGCGCCTCCATGAATGCGGAACTCAGCGACTCGAACGAGTGGCCGTCGGTATCGACGGGATGCCAGCCCCAGGCGAGCCACATGGTGGAGGCGGGCTTCTGTCTCTTGATCGAGTCCACGGTTCCATCGAGCTGGACCCCGTTGCAGTCGACCACGGCGACGATGTTGGAAAGCCGGGCGTGCGCGGCCCCGGCGGCGGCCTCCCAGACGATTCCCTCCTGGAGTTCTCCATCCCCCAGCAGGCAGAAGACGGTGGACCGGGAACCCCTCGCGGCAAGACCGCGGGCCATTCCGACGGCGGTGGCGAAACCCTGCCCCAGACTCCCGGTGGAGGCGTCCAGGAAGGGGAGCCTGCGCATGTCCGGATGGCCCTGGAGCCTCGACCCAACCCTCCTCAGCGTATCGAGTTCGGACGGGTCCAGATATCCTCTGCGCGCGAGAACCGAATAGAGCGCAGGAGCGGCATGCCCCTTGGAGAGGATGAACCTGTCCCTGTCGTCGTCGAAAGGCTGGTCCGGAGAGAGGTGCATCTCCCTGAAATAAAGGTGGACGAGGATCTCCACCGCGGAGAGCGATCCCCCCGGATGCCCCGAACCCGCCCGATGTATCATCCCGAGGACGTCCAGGCGTACCTGCGCGGCGGTCCTCTCCAGGTCGGGGATCAGGGCGTCGCCCGGCCCGTCCGGCCGCGCCCGGAGCGCGGGAGGGACGACTCCGCCCTTGGACGGTTCACACGGCGTCAACGGGAAAACCTCCCTTCTCTCTTACGATCGTGATCGGCACGTAGCCGGTCAGAAGAGTCTTCGGCTCGTCCATCCCGAAGTCAATCGTAAGCTGCCACTCCCCTCCCCGCCTCACCGCCTTCAGCACCGTGCCCATGCCGTACCGGGGATGATGGATCACGTTGCCCCGGCTGAACCTGGTGTCAGGAACGCCGATCACGGGGTCGGGGACGGCGGCGGCAGGGGCGGGGACGGTCGAGCCGGAGTCGAGGGATACCTCGGAAACGAAGCGGGAGACTCCCCCGGCCGTCACGCCGGGTCTCGCCCTTCGCTCCGCCCAGGTGAGATACAGCCTGTCCTTCGCCCTGGTCATGCCCACGTAGAGCAGCCGCCTCTCCTCCTCGAGATCGTCCGGTCCGAACCTGCCGGCTCTTATGAACGGGATCAGCCCCTCCTCGACGCCCGCGATGAAGACCGTGTCGAACTCCAGACCCTTGGCGCAGTGCAGAGTCATGAGCGAGAGCCTGTCCGCTCCGCTGTCGTAGGCGTCGGAGGTGGTCATGAGGCTGATGGTCGTGAGGAACCCCGCAAGGCCGGAACCGGGATGGAGCGAGTCGTACTCGTTGGCGGAACGCCTGAATTCGTCGATGTTCTCGAGGCGTGACGAGCCCTCCACCGTGGACGGGTCCAGGGCGTCGAGCATTCCTGAGCCGGCCAGGACCGCATCGACCACCTCGGCTGCCGGCGCCCCTCCGGCGGCCAGCGCAGACGCCCCGGCGAGGAAGGAGCCCAGCGCCTCGAGCGAGGAGATGGAGCCGCGGGAAAGCCCGGGTATCCTGCCCGCCCTCTTCATGAATTCGGAAGGATCGGCGCCGGAGGCATCCAGCCCCGCGAGGAACAGGGCCTTGCTCTTGTCGCCTATTCCCCGTGGGGGCTTGTTCAAAACGCGGGCCAGACTGATCCGGTCCCCCGGATTGGCCAGCACGCGGAGCCAGGCGACTATGTCCTTTATCTCCTCGCGCTCGTAGAACCTGAGGGAGCCGATCACCTGACAGGGGATGCCCTCGAGCAGGGCGGCGCTCTCGAAGACGCGGGACTGGGCGTTCGTCCTGTACAGGACCGCAACCCTGCCCGGGCTTACGCCCCGCGACGACAGGTCGGACACCTCCTTCAGAATCCAGGCCGCTTCGTCCTCCGGATTGGCCAGGCTCCTCGCCCTCACCGGCTCGCCGGCGGGGCGTTCCGTCCAGAGCGCCTTCCCATGCCTGCCCCGGTTGAAGGAGACGAGCGAGGAGGCCGCCGCGAGTATGGCGGGTGTCGATCTGTAGTTGCGCTCCAGCCGTATGATCCTGGTGCCGGGGAAGTCCTCCGGGAAATCGAGGATGTTGGACACCCTCGCGCCCCTCCAGCCGTAGATCGACTGATCGTCGTCCCCTACCGCGCAGACGGAGCTGCCCGGACCTCCCAGGCTCTTCAGTATCCCGCGCTGGACCAGGTTGGTGTCCTGATACTCGTCCACCAGTATGTGGCCGAACATCCGGGAATACCGCGAGCCGGCGTCGGTTTCTTGACGGATGTATCCATGTACGACCGTCAATAAATCGTCGAAATCGAATGCGCCGTTCCTGCGGAGGGCGGACTGATACGCCGCGTAGAGTCGCGCGATTTCCCTCTCCTGGTCGCTTTCGGCCGAGTCCTCCGCCTTCCCGGGATCGACCATCGAGTTCTTCCATCGGGAGATCCATGTCTGTGCGGCGCCCGGAGTCACCTTCGTCTCTATGGGCGTATTCCTGAGGAGACTGCGCAGCAAGGACTTCTGGTCGTCTGCATCGTAGATGGAGAAGTTTTCGGGCCACCCTCCGGAAGAGGCCTCGCGCCTCAGTATCCAGGCGCATATCGAGTGAAAGGTGCCCATCCGGACGCGCTCCGCGTCGGCAGGCGAGAGCCTTCCCACCCTCTCCTTCATCTCCCCGGCAGCCTTGTTGGTGAACGTGACGGCCAGAATCCTGCGCGGCTCCACTATGCGTTCGGCCAGCAGGTGCGCGATACGGCAGGTTAGCACCCGGGTCTTGCCGCTGCCGGCCCCCGCCAGCACCAGCAGATGCCCTCCCAGATAGACGACGGCTTCAGCCTGTTCGGGGTTCAGTCCTGCTCTGTACATGGCCTCGTCCTGTCTGGCAAGTTAGTTGCTGTAATAGGTGGCATGAATACTTCCAACAGGAAACCATGCCCGAGAGAAGCCGAGGCGATAAGGCCCGGCCTGTGGAGCTGGATCATCCTGTTCCTCGGTTGCCTGCTGGTTCCGGGAGTATTCCTCCTTACACGGATGCCGGTCTGACCCCTCCAGGGCCGTCACCGTTCAGGCGGAATCGGGACCAGAACCCCCAGCGGGCGGCTGGACGACCCCACCAGCCGCCCGCGACCTCATTTCCAGCATTATCCCGACGCTCCTGCTGAGCCCCAGGCGGTCGGCCCCGGCGGCCACCATCTCCAGGGCGGCGTCCAGCGTGGAGATGCCACCGGAGGCCTTCACGCCAAGCCGGCCGCCCACAGCTTCCCGCATCAGACCGACGTCGTGCACGGTGGCTCCTCCGGTGGAGAATCCCGTGGAGGTCTTCACGAAGGACGCTCCGGCCGATTCAGAGAGCCTGCAGGCCAGCTTCTTCTCGTCGTCCGCAAGCAGGCAGGCTTCCAGTATGACCTTCACCGGCCTGCCGAGGGAAGCCTCGACGACTCCCCGGATCTCGTCCTCCACCTTCCGATGGTCGCCTTCGCGCAGGGCGCCTATGTCGATTACCATGTCTATCTCTCCGGCTCCGGCGTCCACGGCGGCCGCAGCCTCGAGGCGCTTGCCTGCGCTGGCCCCGAGAGGAAAGCCCGCCACCGAGCACACGAGCACGCCCGTGCCCCTCAGGATGCCGGAAACCAGCTCCACCCGGGAGGAATTGACGCATACCGAGTGGAAACCGAAGCTCACCGCCTCCGAGCACAGCCTCTCGAAATCGGCCTTCACCGCTCCGGGGGCTAGAAGGGTGTGATCGATGATTGCGGCCAGTCCGGCCTCGGTCATTTCCATCCCGTCGACCTCGCAAAGACGAAGCTGATCCTGCCGGCCTCGACCTCCACAGGGCCCGTCCATACGGTTCTCCCGCCGAGTTCGGCCGAAACCGTCCTCTCGCCCTGCGGCAGGGTGATCCTGGCGACGTGAATCCTCGCGGGAAGCGTCAGCCAAGCCCTCAGATCCGCCTGTTCGGTCGCCGCACCGATGAGGCTGACGAGAATCCCCGCGCCTTCCGACCAGAAGCTCTCCTCCTCACCCGTCAACTCTTCGACGATCTCCTCGGCGGCACCGGCCGCAGCCGTCTTCAGCGCAGCCCTGGCCACCGCCCTGGCGAGATCCCTCGCGGCGTGGTCCTCGAGGTTCCCCGCCGCGATCGCAGCCAGGTTCTCGGCCAGGAAACCCCTCTCCGAAGCGCCGCCGGAGCGGATCACGAACTCCGGGCTGCCGGCGCTTCTCGCGAGCTGTATCGAAGGTACGGCTATCCTGATCAGCCTGTTCTCCGTCCATGTCTGGGCGACCCTGGAGGTTCTCGCCGGGATCACGGACTCCTCCAGCACCACGAGCACCTCTCCGTCGAGGCTGTCCGCGCCGCTCCGCCAGGCCGTGCCGGGCCATCTCCGGAGGAAGCTCTCGTGAAGATCGGACAGCCCCGGGAGCGATCCGGACACTCTCAGGATGTCGGCGCGGACCCTCTCGGGGACTTCCATGCCATAGAGGCCGGCATAGTCGGATTCATAGATCTCGATGCTGCGCCTGTATGCGATCAGAGCGTCGTCCAGATCACCGACGCTCTCGTACAGCGCGCCGATCATGTACTGCACGAAAGCGTCGTCGCTGTAGCGGCTGGTTCCGCCGTACCTGTCGTTGTAGACTCCGAGCTTGAAGCTCACCCTGCGGCATTCCACGAGCGCCTCGGAAGGCTGGCCGATCATCGTATAGCACGCGGCCAGGCAGTAGTTTATGAACACGCTCTCGTAGTCCGCCCCCCTGTAGGCCCTCGCCAGGTCGCTGGTGAGGAGGGACGCGACCTCCTCCGAGGGGTCCACCCCCCGCAGCATGTCGGACAGCCTGTCCGCCTCGAGCAGAAGAGGAATTGCCTCGGCCGGCCTCCCGGAGAGCCGGAGCAGATTGCCCTTCTCCATAAGGAACAGGAGCCTGTCCCCGTCGTCGCTTCCGGGATACCGGTCCTCGAAGGCCGCCAGAGCCCTGTCGGGGCTGTTCGACGCGAGCTGATCCCTGACGGGCCTCATCGAATCCGTGTAGTTCATGGAACAGCCCGCGGCGAGCAGCAGCAGAGTCGGAAGCACGGCCATCCTGGGAGATGTCATCGCGCCGTCACCACTCGACTATCTTCTTGATCTCCAGGTTGCTCATCCATACCTTCCGTATGGTCTCGACGTCGGTGAGTTCGAGCGTGACGGTGTAGTAAACCGCCCTTTTGCCGCCGCTCTCGTCGACTATCGAGTCGATGGTGCCCATCATGATGTAGTCGGCGCCGATCTCCCTGCCGAACGAGGCCGCCGTTGCGGCGGTGGCGAACCGCTGCTGGTCCTCGCGCTCGCCTCGAATCTCGCCGCGTTCCCCACGGGCCGCCACCACGTCGATAAGGTCGGAATTGACGAAGGCTCTCTCGATCTCGTTCATGAACACGTCGGTCGAGATATGCTCGGTCGTGCGGTTCAGCACGCTACCCACAACGATCACCGGCCTGTCGCCCCTGCTGGCGCCGACCCAGTTCGCGAGCCACGAGCCTTCGAGACAGTCCTCGACCATCGAGTCGGCCACCATTCTGGCGTCGGTGTCGTTCCACCAGCCGCTGAGGTCGGTGACGGTCTCCGGATCGGTCCTCGTGACGGTGCGTCCGCAGCCGGCCAGGGCGAGCGCGACGATCATGGCCGCCGCCGGTAGCTTCCATCCGTTCATCTGCATACCCGTCCTTTCGTCATTTCAGTGCCGCCAGGGGAAGGCTCACGACCCCCCTGAAGGCCACGTTGAAGTAACCGCTGGAGTTGTCCGCGACCCCGGGGCCGCCGTTCCTGTAAATCACCGTGCACGGGGAGAGGGTTTCAGTGCTCGAAGAGGCCGGTTCCCCGGGGGCCGAACCGGTCCACTCCCATATCACCCTTTCGGAGGCTGTGCTGTAGCCCGCGAACATGGCCTGGATCGAGAGCCTGCCCAGCATGGCGCCCATCGAGGACTCCATCATGTCCGCATAGGTATTCATGACGTTGTAGACGTCGATGTCGGTCAGGAGTCCGGCTTCGGCGGCCGCAGCCAGCTCGACTGCGCTTGGGAGCCTCTTGCCGATGGATGCCAGGTATTCCGATGCGCCGCTCCAGGTTATGGAGCAGGCCGGAAGCCCGGAGCAGGGTCCGGGGACGGTCAGACCCGCACCGGCCTCGTCTCCGGTGAACGGGGTGTATCTCAGGAACTGAAAGTGCTCGTCGTAGTGGCCGGTTACGAGCCTGGCCAGCCCGGGGCCGTCCGAGAAGGCGCCGTTGAGCCAGGGGAGGATGTCGAAGTAGGATACGGCCGAGGAGTCGATGTAGAAGGCGGGCAGCTCGTAGTCGACCCCTTCATAGTTGACGGTGCAGGCCGGTATGAAGGCCATGCCGGAGGGAGGCTCCGGTATCATGCATCTCCCGCAGAATGCGGCATCCACCCCCACTCCGCAGGATGGGCATGTCCAGACGGATATCAGTGTCGCAACGATGACCGGGATCAAGAGCACCTCCAGGAACCGGCCTCCAGGCCTGTTTCAGACTCTCCGGGGCGGCGGAGCCGGCCCCCGGCTAGAACGACGCCCCGAGCGAAATGTAGTGAATCGGCTTCTCGGAGACACCCCGCATGTCCGTGGACCAGGCCGTATCCTCCCTGAGGAGGAATATGCCGAGGTTCGCCCTGAAGCCGAAACCGAACCCCATGGCCACGTCCTTGAATCTGTATCCACCCGAGGTCTCGGCCCCGACGAAACCCGATGGTTCGTCGAAGGCCGTCCCCGCGTCCGCGAACACCACTCCCCTTATGTTGGAGAAGGTGAGGGGGATCGGAGCGTCGAGGGAGATCGTCCTGATGAAGGGAACCCTCAGTTCCGCCGTGGTCGAGACGTAGTTCCTCCCGGACAGCTCCGTATAGTCCAGGCCCCTCAGCATGTCTCCGTAGTTGGTGTAGAATCCCAGGAGATCGTCCAGCTCCCTGGACTCCCCGGTCATGATCCTGTGCGGGACCGCTCCCCCTATCAAGAATCTCTGCGCCTCCGGCCCCCAGCTCGTCGCCCCCGCCAGCCTCAGGGCGAGAGCGGCCTGGGAGGAGAGCCAGACGTACTTGCGCAGATCGGCCGAGGCCGTGGTGTAGCCGACGAGGCCGCCCCATCCGGGCGCGACCTCGAGTTTGACGGACAACCTCTCGCCAAGACGGGGACCCACCCAGTCCCACAGGGCGGTATCGAGTATCAGACCGCCGTGGATGGCGAGCACGTCTGCGGAGTAGTCGGCATCCGAATTCCAGACGCCCTGTCTGGTGATATGCCTGTAATCGACGCCGCCTCTCGCGCTGAGAGCCATGGTGAAGGGATACCTGGCCACCGCGCCCCCGCCCGTGTCCACGTCCCTGACCTGTTCGAGATGATCGTCCGGGAACCTGAAGAGGTACTGTGTCGTCTCCCGGAAGGCATAGGCGCCGAGGTCCGTTCTCATGGGCATGTATGAATAGTAGACGGCTGCGTCGGCGTCGCTCACGGGTCCGTTGAAGTTCCCGTTCAGCACGAGTTGATGGCGGGCCAGTACGTCGCTGAAGACGAACGTCGTGTAGCCCTCGAATCCGGAATAGGAGTCGTAGCCGGCCAGCGCGCTCACGTAGTCCGTCGACAGGACCGGCGTATAGGGGGCGATGTGAATCTCCGCCTCCGCCCGGGCATCCCGGGCGGTTCCGGCGCCGTCGGCCGTCGCCGTCTCTTCGACTGCTCCAGTTTCCTCGACGGGCGTCGAATCCTCGCGGACGGCCTCCTCCTCTATCGGCGGTTCCGGCTCCGCGGGCATATCTCCGGCGACATCCGCCGCTCCGGCCGGGCCGGGAACCTCCCTGTCCAGGACTCCGTAGGCCACATACACGCCGTAACCCGACCAGTCGGGCGAGTCGAAGGACATCACCCTGCCGGAATCGGCCCATGAAGGGGAATCCATGGTCAGGTAGAGATTGGTCAGCCTCCGGACGGTTCCCGTCGAATCGAGCAGGAACAGATCGGGAACTCCGCCTTCGTTCCTCTGGAACACCAGGCCGGAGGGGGTCTCGAAGGGATATCTGATCTCGCAGGAATCGCTGTAGAGAATCTCGACGGGGTACGGAAGTGCGGAAGGGGACCCGGGCGCGGCCCCTGTCGACGGAGAGGCGCCCGTGGGATCGATTCTCAGGATGTCCCAGCCGCCTCTGGAAGAGTTCTCGGAGGAGGCTATCAACCCGGACGCCGCCCAGACCAGGTCCCTCTCGCCCCCGGGAGTCTCCGTCATTCTGCGGAGGCCGCTCCTGTTCCACACGTACACGTCGGTCGGCGATGCGGAGTCCTCCATGGCGCAGAAGGCTATCGAGGAGCCGTCGGGCGACCACGCCGGATCCCGGATCAGGTCCATCTCCACGGGCAGATCGATGTCGCCGTCGGAGGTCGAGATGAAGAGCCTGTCGCGGTTGGCCCCGTGGACAGCCACCGCCACGGAATCCCCTCCGGGGGAGAATGCGCACACGCGGTAAAGCGGGGAGATGCCCGTGTTCCTTACCCCTCCGGTCTGGGCGCATCTCCTTGTTACCTCTCCCGTCACCGCCGACCTGACCGTCACCGCGTATCCGCCCCGGTAGCTCTCCACGCCTGCGATCTTCGACCCGTCGGGCGAGAGTACGGTAACCGCCTGGACGACACGCTTCTGGTTCCCGTCCTCCAGCGCCCGGCCGAGGTCGGACGGGTTCTCGCGGTCGGCGAGCTGCGCCCAGTACGTCTCCCTCGCCCACTGAAGGAACCTGTCGCTGAACTGGCTGACGGTCATGTCGAAGGCCCCGTCCATGGCGTCGGAGAGGCCGCCCCTCGAGGCCATCCGGTGCACGAAGTCGTGGTAGCGGTCACGACCGTAGCGCTCGACCATGAAGTGGTAGATCGCCTGCCCCTCGCGGTAGACCAGGTAGTCCGACCTCCGTGAGAGCTGATCCACCGGAACGATCTGCCCGGTGATGACCATGTCGCGGAACTCGGCCTCCGATGCGGGGTCCCAGCCGTTGGAGGTGTACTCGGCGAGCCCCTCCATCGTCCAGAGCGCAGCGGGGCTCGATATCACGCTCTGGAGGCTCCGGTGGTAGAGCATGTCGAAAACGTAGGCATGATTGATCTCGTGCGTCAGGACATGCCGGAACTCCGTCCAGGAGCCGGTGAACGGCACGACCACCCTGCCCTTGAAGTACTCCGTGAACCCCCCGACCGCCTCTCCGATTTCGTCGCCGATGATGTCGGTCTGTCGGAAGGAGCCCGGGGAGGGGTAGGCTACGATGGAGATCTCGTCCTCGGGCATGAAGCCGAACTCGAAGGCGAGCTTGTCGATCTCGGCCGTGGAGATGGCGAGAAGACTCTCCGCCAGGGTTTCGCAGCCGACGGGGTAGTAGAGCTGCACGCCACGGGCGGTGATGGTCCACCACTCGTAGCCTTCCACCTGGATCTTGCTCCGTCCGTACGTCGTCGCCGACACGGAGAAGCAGACTGCAAGAAGCGCGGCAATGCAGAATCTCATCCAACCCCTCCGTGTCGCTCGCGACAGCCGCGGACGCGCTCGCCGAATGCCATCATCCCGCCGGGATCTCCGGCCCGGCTTTGCAGCGGAACCCCCGCAGGCTATACTGCCGCGCGAAGGTTCCGGGCCGGGAGACATCAATATGAAAAGAACGACCGCCGCATGTCGCGGAATCCCGCCATGTCTGGCTCTTGCCGCAGCTCTCGCCGCAGTTGCGGCCGGATGCTCCAGACCCGACAGAAGTGATATCCCCCGGGAGGAGAGAGAGTTCCTGGAGGGCTGGGCCGCCAGGCTCGCTCCCGCGATGGTTCTTCCCGGAGAACTCGCGGCGTCCCCGCCCGACACGGCAGGGCTCAGAGGGCTGATGGAGTTCTGTGACGAAGATCCGGACCGCTACCTCTATCTCTACGGCTGCCTCAGGGATTCCATCGGCTCGGTTCCCCCCCCCGATCCCGACTGCATAAACGACCCCGATCCGGGAATCGAGGCCCCGGACTCCGTCACAGACCAGGCCGGTTCACCCTGAGGAAGAGCCTGGCGATGTCCCTCCACATGATCAGCACGAACAGGAGCAGAATCAGCAGCAGGCCCACCTGCTGGACGACCTGGAAGGCCCGGCCCGAGAGGCGCTTCCTCGTCACGCCCTCGTACAGGAGCATCAGCATCTGGCCCCCGTCGAGGATCGGTATGGGCAGCAGGTTGAAGCACATGACGGCCAGCGAAATCCCGGCCACCGCCTCGAGGAGCCTACCGAGCCCCTTCCCGGCCTCCTGATCCAGCGTCTCGGCCACGAAGATGGGGCCCCCCGACATCGCCACGAGTTCCTCGGGCCTCGTGAAGACCATGGCGAGCGTCCTGAAGATCATCACGGTCCCTCCCAGGGAGGCCTTCACGGAGTACAGGAGCGCTTCGGGAACCGGATACCTCAGGGTTTCGGTGGTCGTCATCGCCACCACGCCCACCCTGTACCTGCCCTCTATCTCCATGGGCTCGAGGCGCGCCGTATAGATCGAATCATCGCGCAGGAACGCGAAGTTCATCTCCGATCCGCCCGATTCCTCGACCCGGGCGAGCATGTCGGCCCAGGACGAGACGGGGGTTCCGTCGACCGCGACGACGCTGTCGCCGGCGCGCATTCCCGCCTCGTAGGCCGGCAACCCGATGATGCTCTCTCCGATCACCGGCGGGATGAAGGGCACGAAGCCGGGGATGTCCTCCTCGCCTGCAAACGAGTAGTCAACGCTGACCCTCCCGGAATCGGTGCCCGCCAGCAGCCCGCCCGCCGGAGCGGATCTCATCTCCGAGACTACGCTGGAGAAGTCGGCCGTCACGGCGCCGTTGACCGCGAGAACCGTGTCGCCTTCGGCGAGTCCCAGCGTGTTGCCGCCTGGTCCGACCACGTTGCTGAACACCGATATGTCCTGTCCCACGACCGCCAGAACGATGAAGAACAGCATCGCGGCCAGCAGGAGGTTGAAGAGCGGCCCGCAGGCGGCCGTGAGCAGCCGCAGATACCAGGGGCTTTCGGGGGAGGTCTCCCCCGAGGTTCCGAGATCGACCTTCACGTAGCCGCCCAGAGGTATGGCTCCGATGCAGTACTCGGTCTTCGGGCCCTTGATCTTCACGATGTGCGGCGGAAAGCCGATCGAGAACCGCTCCACCGGAAGCCCGGAGATCCTCGCAGCCACGAAATGGCCCAGCTCGTGGAAGAACACGATCGCTCCGAACCCGGCTATCGCTGCGAGTGCAGTCAGCATCTCTCCCCCAGAAAGGCCCGGGACCGGGCCCTGGCCTCCTCGTCTGCGCGCAGGACGTCCCCGTAGGAGGACACGGGAGCGGCCCCCGTCTTCCCGAGCGCGTTTTCGATCACCTCCGGTATCCTTCCGAAACCAATTCTCCCGGCGAGGAAAGCCTCCACGGCCACCTCGTCGGCCGCATTGGCGGCGACAGGCGCGGCCCCCCCGAGTTCTCCGGCCGCGATTACGATGGAATACGCGGGATACCGGGCCGGATCGATCCTCCCGAATGTGAGGGAGGGCCAGTCGAGCGGTCCGTCGCTCATCGAGAGGCCTGGCTCGCCGCTCCCGCCCAGCAGCGCGTACTGGATCGGTACGCGCATGTCGGGAGAGCCCGTGAGGGCCTTCCAGGAGCCGTCCGCGAGCCTCACGAACGAATGAACGATGCTCTGCGGATGGAGGACGGCGTCCACGGGCAGATCCGGGAAGAGCCACCGGGCCTCTATGACCTCGAACGCCTTGTTGACGAGTGTGGCCGAATCGACGGTGATCCTCGGGCCCATGCTCCAGGTCGGGTGGGCGAGAACCATCCCGGGACTGGCATCCGCGAGGCTCGACAGAGGAAGATCCCTGAGAGCGCCTCCGCTGGCGGTCAGGGTGACGCTCAGCGGCCGGACGGCCTCCCCCGCCAGGCATCTGGCTATCGTGCTGTGCTCGCTGTCCACCGGCGAGAGGAGCCCCTTCCGGATGTGATCCGCCAGCAGGCACCCGCCGGTTACGAGGCTCTCCTTGTTGGCGAGCGCGAGAGGGATTTCGAGCCGGGCGGCCAGGAGGCTGGCCCGGAGGCCGGCGAAGCCGGTGAACGCATTCAGGACGATGTCGCAGCCCTCGACGGCTTCCTCGGTGACGCCGGCACCCTGAAGGAATCCCGCGGGCACGGAAGCCGCCGGGTCGAGGACGCCGCAGACCGCTCCGGGGAACTCCCTCGACTGGGCGGCCAGGAGATCGACGTTCCGGTTGCAGACCAGCGAATGAACCACGAGAGAGCCGGAATTGGCCCTTATCACCTCGACGGCCTGCCTGCCGATCGATCCGGTGGAACCCAGAACGGCGACGCGCTTCACGATACGATCCCGGCCGCCATGAGCATCAGCAGCACGGCCGGAGCGGCTGCCACGATGCTGTCCGTGCGGTCCAGCACCCCGCCGTGCCCGGGCAGGAAGACTCCCGAGTCCTTCACGCCCGCATCCCGCTTGAACGCCGATTCCAGCAGATCGCCGTGTACTGCGGCCAGACCGCAGACGAGGCCGCATGCCGCCATGACGAAGGGACCGGCGGACAGCCCGCCCGCGGAACCGACGAGCAGGGCCGCTCCTGTGGAGACGGCGAGGCCGGCCCACAGACCTTCTACGGATTTGGCGGGGCTGATCGTCGGAGAGAGCTTGTGTTTTCCGAATGCGCAGCCTGCGAAGTACGCCGCCGTATCCCCGGCCCAGCAGCATACGAGCGGAAGCAGGGCCAGCCATGGTTCCGGCGAAGCGGCCCTGAGCCTTGCGATGGAGCCGAGCCCCGCCGCCCAGAACATGGACATCCAGCCGGCCCCCGCCACGGAGGCGATGGAACCTGTCGGACGCCCTTCGAGGACGGCAAGTATCGAATAGACCAGCCCCGGCAGGAGGAGGAACCAGGCCGCGGCGTCGGGGAAGAAGGCGAAACCGAAGGCGGAGACGGCCGTGGCCGCTCCCGCCGGAATCCTCCGGAGCCGTCCGGGGGATCCGTGGCAGATGCCGGCTATCTCCATCCCGGCCGCGAAGGCGGCCAGCGCGGCGAGAACGAAGGTAGGGACGGCATGCGGCCAGTCCGGAACAATGGCGGCCAGAACCACCGCGAGGGCGACCGCCGCCCCTCCCGTCCGCCGGGCGAGTGCCGGGAAGGAGGCCATGTCAGCCCAGACCGCCGAAGCGTCTCCGCCGGGAGGAGAAGACCTTCAGAGCCTCGTCCAGGTGCTCCTTCCTGAAATCGGGCCAGAGGACCTCCGGGAAATGAAACTCGGAGTAGGCGCTCTGCCAGAGGAGGAAGTTCGATATCCTCTTCTCGCCGCTTGTACGGATCACCAGATCGGGGTCCGGTACGTCGGGGAGATAGAGCCTGGCGGCAACGGCGGCCTCGTCCACCGATGCCGGGTCGAGCGAGCCGGAGACCGCTTCGGCGGCTATCCTGCGCGCCGCGTCGGCGAGTTCCGCCCTCCCGCCGTAGTTCAGGGCGAGTATCAGTTGAAGGCCGGTGTTGCCCTGCGTCGCCTCGACGGCACCCCGGAGGTCGGCCAGTGCCTTCGCAGGGAGGGCCTCGATCCTGCCCGTGGCCCTGATCCGGACGTTCTTGCGCTGAAGCTCGGGCAGATTCCGGGAGATGAAGGAGCGGAGGAGACTCATGATCAGCGTAACCTCGGCTGCGGGACGGCTCCAGTTCTCCGTGGAGAATGCGAAGAGCGTGAGGAATCCCACGCCATTCTCCCCGCACCACGAAACGGCTTCGTGGATGGATGTCTCCGCCGCCTTGTGGCCTTCCGTACGGGCGAGCCCGCGGGCCCTGGCCCACCGGCCGTTTCCGTCCATTACGATCGCGATGTGGACGGGAGCGGACAAATCAGACCTCCGTGATCTCCTCTTCCTTCGCCTTCAGGATCCTGTCGATCTCGGAGATGGACGAGTCGGCCATCTTCTGCACCTCGTCGAGGAAACGCTTCGCCTCGTCCTCGGATATCTCGGCGCCCTTCCTGGCCTTGTTGACGGCGTCGTTCCCGTCCCTGCGGAGGTTCCTGATCGCAGTCCTGCCTTCCTCGGCTATCCTGCGGACCGTCTTCAGAAGATCCTTCCTCCGCTCCTCCGACAGCTTGGGTATCGGGATGCGGATGACAGGGCCGTCGATGGCCGCGCGGAGCCCGAGGTCGCTGGTTTCAACCGCCTTGACTATTGCCGTGGAGGTGGCCTGGTCCCAGGGCTGCACCACCAGCATCCTCGGCTCGGGAGCCGAGATGCCGGCGACCTGCTTGAGAGGCATGGACGAACCCCAGCACTCGACCTTCACGTTTTCGAGCAGGGCCGGGCTGGCCTTTCCCGTCCTGATGCCCGTCATCTCGCGGGAGGTGTTTGTGACAGTCTTCTCCATCTTCTGGCTGAGTTCGTCGTTTATTCCTGACATTCCTTCGGCCCCTCTCCAACTAGTGTTCCAATGGAAGGATCGGCCAGCGCCCTGGTGATGCCGGACGGGTCCGTCACGTCGAAGACGAGGAAAGGCAGCGAGTTGTCCCGCAGAACCGCCACCGCGGCGGCGTCCATGACGCCCAGGCCGAGCCTGAGGACGGTGTCCCAGGAGAGCGTGTCGAATCTCCTGGCGCCTGGATAGCGCTTCGGGTCGCGGTCATAGATTCCGTCGACCTTCGTTCCCTTCATGAGCATCCTGCAGCCTGTCTGAACCGCCCTCAGGGCGGCGGCGGTGTCGGTGGAGAGATGAGTGTTGCCCGTACCGCCTGCATACAGGACCACGTGGCCGGAGTCGAGCAGGCGCGAGGCCAGGTCGGGCGTGAAGCAGTCCATGCCCTGGATCTGGAATGAGGTGAGGACGGATGCGCGGCCCCCGGAACGCTCGATGGCGTCCGCGACTGCTATCGCGTTTATCACCGTCGCAAGCATCCCCATCGAGTCGGCCCGGTTGCGGGAGATGCCCGAGGAGGAGACGCCGCGGATGACGTTGCCGCCGCCGATCACCACGCCCGGCCGCCAGCCGGCGGAAGAAACGGCCGTGAGCTCCCCGGCATAGGCTTCGAGCGACGAGGGATCGATCCCTGCACCGCTCCCGCCCGCGAGGAGCTCACCGCTGAGCTTTAGAAGGATCCTCCCCGGGGCGGACGGAGGGTCCCCTGTCATGTCAGGAGCCGATCTGGAAGCGGGAGAACCGCCTTATCACGACGTTCTCGCCGATCTTCGCGATCAGGGCCTTGAGCACGTCGGCGACCCTGCCTGCCTCGGCGTCGTGAATCCACTCCTGGTCGAGCAGGCAGACCTCCTCGTAGAACTTCTCGAGGCGCCCCTCGACGATCTTCTCTATCATGGCCTCGGGCTTCCCCGCCTCGCGGAGCTGAGCCCTGTAGATGTCCTTCTCGTTGTCGATGGTAGCCTGGGGTATCTCCTCGCGATTCACCGCGAGGGGCTCGAAGGCTGCGATCTGCATCGCGACCTGCTTGCAGAAGGCCTGGAACTCCTCCGTCCTCGCGACGAAGTCGGTCTCGCAGTTCACCTCGACCAGCACGCCGATACGGCCTCCGTTGTGGAGGTAGGCTGCGACGGTGCCCTCGCGGGCCTCCCTCTCGGCCTTCTTGGCGGCCACCTTCAGCCCGCGCTCGCGGAGCAGCTTCAGCGCCTCGTCTATGTTTCCGCCGGTCTCCTCGAGAGCCTTCTTGCAGTCGAGCACCCCTCCTCCGCTGATACTGCGGAGCTCCTTCACCAGACTCGCATCTATACCCATCAGGCTTCTTCCTTTCCCTCCGCTTCCTCCAGCGGCTCCTCCTGCTTCTGACCGGACGAGGCGCGTGCAGGATCCCTTCCCTCGTTGCCGAGCAGGCATGCGTCCGCGAGGGTCCCGACCAGCAGGGAGATCGACTTTATGGCGTCGTCGTTCGCGGGAATGGGATAGTCGACCTCTCGCGGATTGCAGTTCGTATCGACCAGGCCGATGCAGGGGATGCCCAGCCTCCTCGCCTCCAGTACGGCGATGTGCTCCTTCTTTATGTCGACGACTACGACTACACCCGGGAGCTCCCTCATGGACCTGATGCCGCTGAGGTATTTCGCCAGCTTCTCGTGTTCGCGCGACTTCTGAAGCAGCTCGCGTTTCGTGAAGTGTACCGCGGAGCCGTCCTTCTCGAATGCCTCCAGCTCCTCGAGACGGTGTACGCTGCGCCGGACCGTGGCGAAGTTCGTCAGTGTGCCGCCGAGCCAGCGCTCTGTCATGCTGTGCTGACCGCATCTCGCGGCGTGTTCCCTCACGCACTCTCGCCCCTGCTTCTTGGTGGCCACGAAGAGCACGCTCCTGCCGGATGCGACGGTGCGGGCGACCAGGTTGACGGTCTCCTCGAGCATCGAGCGGGTCTTCTGAAGGTCGATGATGTGGATTCCACCCCTGGCCATGAAGATGTAGGGCTTCATCGCGGGGTTCCAGCGCTTGACCTGATGGCCGAAGTGTACTCCGGCCTCCAGCATCTCCTGAGTTGTGGGGATCTTCATCGTTCCGGTTCCTTTCGGTTGTTCCGCCGGCACGACGCCGCCGCCATCCGGCCGGGCCGGACACCCTGGCGGCGGCTAAACGCACCGTGTGTGATTCTCCGGGAAGCCGCCGGCAGGGCCGGCGGCCGCCGGGATTAACGCTTGGAGAACTGGAAGCGCTTGCGGGCCTTCCTCTGCCCGTACTTCTTGCGCTCCACCTCTCGCGGATCGCGGCTCAGCATGCCATGAACCTTGAGGGAATGCCTGAACTCGGGGTTCATGGAAACAAAAGCCCTCGCTATACCGAGCCTTATCGCACCGGCCTGCCCCGTGAGGCCCCCTCCGGCCACGTTTATCACCAGGTCGTAGGATTCCCGGCCCTTCACGACGTCGAGCGGCTCGAGAGCGTGCTCGAGCTGCCAGAGGTCGCAGAAGAACTCCGCCGGTTCACGATGATTGATGACCACGAGCCCGCGGCCCGGCCTGAGATAGCATCTCGCCGTGGCCGTCTTCCGCCTGCCGACGCCAATGTACTGCTCCTGCATTTCACCTCCTCCGCTCGTCATGCCCGTGCGTCCAGAGGCTCGGGCTTCTGGGCGGCGTGCGGGTGCACGGGCCCGGAATAAATCTTGAGTTTCCTGAGCATCGACTTGCTGAGGCTGTTCTTCGGAAGCATCCCCCACACGGCCAGGCGCAGAACCCTGTCGGGATGCCTCTCGGCCATGACCCTGAGCGTGGTTTCCTTCTTGCCGCCGGGGTAGCGGGTGTGCCTGTGGTAGACCTTGGTGTCGACCTTGTCGCTCGTGTAGTGCATCTTGTCGACATTGACCACCACGACGAAGTCGCCCGTGTCAATGTGCCTGGCATAGACAGGCTTGTTCTTGCCCTGGAGGACGATGGCCAGATGCGATGCGAGGCGTCCGAGGGTCTGCCCTTCGGCGTCGACCACGAACCAGCGCCTCTCCACCTCGCCCTTCCTGGGGGAATAGGTCTTCACGGGATATACCTCCACTGAGGCTTCGTTCGAAGCGTGTAAAGGAACCCGGCCGTGCCGGATGGAAAATCGGCTGACAATATGCCTGACTTTGCCGGCAACCGCAACCTGTTTCCGGAACGGCCCGGTCGGACCGCGAAGACCTGCAGCGGCGTGCCCCGGGGCGCCCCGGCGCGTTCAGATCCGGCCCCCGGACCTCTTCCACGACTCGTACTTGCGGAGATCCTTGCGGAGCATGTTCAGGCACAGCCCTACCACGAACGCATCGTCGACGTATCCGAGGGCGGGGATGACGTCCGGCACGACATCCATCGGGTTCAGGACATACAGAAGGGCCACGGCGGCGGCTCCGACCATCCAGAGGGGAGGAGTCCTGTATCGCCGCGAGGTGTAGTCCCTGAGCATCGAGATGAGCAGGTTTATTTCACCCAGAAGAGAGGCCAGAGGCCCCCTGGACGCCTTCTTCTCGATCTCGTCGGCCTTTTCGAGGATCAGTTCGATGTCCTCCGGGGATATCTTCCCGGCCTTCTCGAGCATCTCGTCTCTCGTCATCGGATCGGACCGCCTGTCCTCCATCGGTCAGCCCCCTTCGGGAGAAGCATCGGCTCCCTGCAGTGCAGTAGAAAGATGAACAGGAAGGCCGGGTCCGGGCAACACCCTCCGGCAGCATTCCCGGAGGAGGTCGGGGGTTGCGCAGGCGACCCCCGCCGCCCTGAATATGCCGAAGGCCGTCGCCTCGACCCGGGCGGCCGAGACGACCAGTACATACCCGCACATCCCGGCCGCGGCGCTCTTCCCCGCCACGGCCAGCGCCCTCTCCTCGGCGGGAATCCTGTCGGAGAAGCCCTGCGGCAGCACCGCCGTGAAATCCCTGTAGAAGGGCAGAAACAGCTCCACGCCCGGCCAGGGGTGGAGCCTGAGCGCCCTGGCGAACCCAAGTGGGGCGAGCGCTTCGCGGGTAGCCTGCGCGATCTTGCGCGGGCGGACGCCTTCTCCCTCGAGCACGGGAGCGGCCGATGGCATGAGCGACGGAGGCGAGGCCCATGCGGCGTTCCAGGGAGGGCCGGCCGGCAGTTCGGGGGCGTCGCGACCCAGCAGCCTCGCGCCGAGATTCGTCCAGAACTCGAGCGGGTCAGGATTCCTCATCGCCGCCTTCCGCGGACAGAATCCTCCCCGCAGCCCTGAATGCCTCCGCGCCGGACAGCCCCCGCCGGGCGAGGAAGCCGGCAGCCCTCCTCAGGGCGGCCTCCCTGGGGAGATTGCCGTATCTCCTCTTCAGCAGAGGAATGAGGGCTTCGACCGCATCCGCATCCGAGCGACCCTCGACCGCCCGCGAGGCTGTTGCGCGGGACACCCCCCGCCGGATCAGCTCGGCCATCAGCCTGGAGCGCCCGAGACCGGGCCGGGACGCCGCGAACATCGAGGCATAGCGCGCGTCGTCCACCCAGCCGTGCTCTTCGGCCCGGGCGACGACGGCCTCTACGACCCGGCGCAGATAACCACGCTTCATCAGGTAGGCGGACAACCCGGCGACGGTTCTCTCGGCGGCACCCAGATATCTGGCCGCATCGGCCGATGCGGGTTCCCTCTGAGCCTCGGCCGAGGCCCGCTCGAGTTCGTCCCAGTCCGCGTCGACTCCGACAGAGATTCCCCTGGCGTCGCACAGCCGGGTCGGAGCGATCAGCGAGCGTGAACCCGCACCTATGCGCATCCAGCCTCTCCGGAGAGGCTCGGCGACGTCAATTCTCAGTCTTGGCCGCCCGGGGCTGTGGCTTCCTGTCTTCGCCGGCCACCGGCAGGTCATAGAGCCTGCGGAGTTCCGTCTGGAGCTTGTCCGAGATCTCCCTGTTCTCCTCCAGGAACCTGCGGCTGTTCTCGCGGCCCTGTCCGATCTGGAGGTCGCCGTACGAGTACCAGGTTCCCCTGCGCTGGAGAATGTTCTTCTCGAGGCCGAGGTCGACGAGTTCGCCCTCCAGGGAGATGCCCTTGCCGTGGATGATGTCGAACTCACACTGCTTGAACGGCGGCGCCAGCTTGTTCTTCACCACCTTGGCCTTGGTACGGCTCCCGTGGATCTCCTCGCCCTCCTTGAGCGAAGCTATCCTGCGGATGTCTATCCGGACGCTGGAGTAGAACTTGAGAGCCCTTCCGCCGGTCGTCGTCTCGGGGTTGCCGAACATGATCCCGATCTGCATCCTGATCTGGTTGATGAAGATTACGGCGCAGTTGGACCTGGAGACGGCTCCGGTCAGCTTGCGCAGGGCCTGCGACATCAGCCTGGCCTGCAGGCCAACATGCGCGTCGCCCATATCGCCCTCGAGTTCGGCCTTCGGCACGAGGGCCGCTACGGAGTCGACGCAGACCGCATCGACGGCGTTGCTGCGCACCAGCATCTCGGTGATCTCGAGGGCCTGCTCTCCGCTGGACGGCTGGGAGACCAGCAGCCTGTCGACGTCGAGGCCTATCTTGCCGGCGTAGATGGGATCCAGGGCGTGCTCGGCGTCGATGAACGCAGCCTCCCCGCCCATCCGCTGTGCATTGGCGAGTATGTGCATCGCGAGCGTCGTCTTGCCCGAGGATTCGGCCCCGTAGATCTCTGTGATCCTGCCCTTGGGTATTCCTCCGATGCCGAGGGCGGCGTCGAGCGAGAGCGACCCGGTTGGAATCGTGTCCACCTGGACGATCTCGTTCTCTCCCAGGCGCATGATCGAGCCCTGTCCGAACTGCTTCTGGATCTGCATGAAGGCAGCCTGGAGGGCTTTCTGCTTCTCGTCTCTCGGATTCTCCTTGGCCATCGGCCACCGCCTTTCAGATGCCCGGGAGCGCGGCGCTCCCGATCCGTCGATAGACCGGACCCGAAGGGGTCAGCGTGCTGTCGAACAGAACGATCTCGTCGAAGCGTCCTTCCCACGGCCCGGGCGCAGGAAGCCTCGCCGTCCGGGTGGATGCTCCGCGCCTGGCGACCGTCAGATGGGGCACGAATCCACCGCGGAGGCCCGTGCGGCCCCTGTCGTCCGGCAGGGCCGCCAGGCGGCCCGCTGCGGCATGGACCCAGGCCGGGAAGTCCCCTCCGAGCCAGTACACACTCTGGAGTCTGCTCCCTCCGGGGAAGGTTCCGCAAGTGGCAATCCTGAACGATGGATCCCCGGCGATATCGCCTGCGACGATCCGCATCTCCTCGAGAGGTTTTCCGGGGTCCACTTCACCGAGGAACCTCAGCGTGAGGTGCACCTGGGAGGGATCCGACCATCTGAGCAGGGGATTGGTCCTCCTGTTGTCCTCGATGTAGGAGGCCAGGCACCGGGTGGTCTCCGGAGGCAGCGGCAGAGCCAGGAAGAGCCTCATCCGGACGGCCCTCCCAGCATGCCCAGCAGCATCCCCATCGCGCGGGTGGCGGCCGATTCGCGGATCACCGCCCGCGTCCCCCCCAGCCGGAATTCCCGTACCTGCTCCGCGCCTCCGGTCACTGCGGCAATCCATACCGTTCCGACCGGCCTGGACTCCGTCCCGCCTCCGGGACCGGCGACGCCCGTCACCGCCAGCGCGGCCGACGCCCCGGACAGAGCCATGACACCGGCCGCCATCTCGGAGGCGGTTTCTGCGCTGACCGCGCCGAAGGCGTCGATCGTGGAGGGCCTTACGCCGAGGACTCTGATCTTCATGTCGTTGGAGTAGCACACTACCCCTCCGGCGAACCACTCCGAGGAGCCGGGCACCGACGTGATCCTGCCTCCGAGCATCCCCCCCGTGCAGGACTCGGCAGTGGCCAGCATCGTCCCGCTCCGTGCCAGCGCCCTGCCGAGCACCAGCTCGATGGGCTCCCCTCTCGTTTCGGAGAAGACCGATCCGGCCAGCCTGGATCGGACGGCATCGAAGGCGGCAGGGGCGGCGGGGCCCTTGAAGACGAGTTCGACCTGTCCGTACTTCGGGAGATAGGAGAGCGCCGCGCCGCAGGCCAGCCC
Organism: Candidatus Fermentibacter danicus; assembly: GCA_001618605.1. Lineage (GTDB taxonomy): Bacteria > Fermentibacterota > Fermentibacteria > Fermentibacterales > Fermentibacteraceae > Fermentibacter > Fermentibacter danicus. The sequence goes on along the minus strand of LKHC01000081.1, from coordinate 4,322 downwards.
CTCGCTTTCTATGATGTCCATCAGGGCGTTCTCCGGGATGCCCCAGACGCGCAGGCATCGACTCTCGGAAGGACCGTCGCCGGAGGCGCCCGCCTCGTCCAGGCAGGGCGAGATGAGGGCCTCCACCTCCCTCGGCACCCCCGGCAGCATCACGATGCACTCGCGGGTTCCCGGGATGTCCAGGACCATGCCGGGGGCTATCCCGGCGGGATTCCCCACCGGCCGCGCGCCGTAGGGCATGCGCGCCTGCCGCAGGGCCGACGCGGGACAGCCGCTCTCCCTGCCGGCGTACTTTTCCTCGATCATGCGGAGTGCGGCCCGGTTCTCGACATACTCGAGCCCCAGCGCCTCTGCGATCGATCCGGGCGTCAGGTCGTCCTCCGTGGGCCCGAGGCCGCCCGAGACGACGATCAGCCTTCCGGGCGACCGCAGAGAGGCGAGCGAGCGGGCTATCGAACCGGCCTCGTCGGGGGCGACGGCGGCGGCGGCCGTCCGCAGCCCCCTCCGGGCGAGTTCGTGGGAGATCGAGGGGATGTTCGCATCCATTACGACGCCCTGGAGAATCTCGTCACCCACCAGGAGTATCGCTGCGTCAGCGAACACCGAGCGCCGCCCCGGCCAGAACGAGAACGGCCGCCATAGCCCCCGCGCAGGCGTCGTCCAGCACGACACCTACCGGCCCCTCCATCCGGTCGAACACGCACACCGGCCACGGCTTCAGAATGTCGAAGAGCCTGAACAGGACGAGACCGCAGACGGCGAGAAGCACGCTTCCGCCGGAGGGCATGCATGCGATCCAGGTGCCGAGAACCTCGTCGATGTTGACCCGGCCGGGATCGCGGCCCCAGAGCGCCTCGCCGGCGGCGGCGCCTGCGAAGGAGAGAGGCAGCAGCAGGGCAAGCACGATGACGGCCGCCAGGGGCGAATGAGCCCCGACGAGGAGCCAGAGCGCGAAGGCGGCCAGGCTTCCGGCCGTACCCGGCGCCACGGGGCAGAAACCCGTTCCGAGGGTCGTCCCGATCACGGCGCCGGCGGCGAGCAGAATGCGTCTCACCAGAGGAGCCTCTTTATCAGGTGCCTGTTGCGCCTGATGTAGTCGAGCCCGGAGAATACCGCCAGCGCCACTGCGGCGATCAGGACGGCCCTCGCGAGGGCCTCGTGCAGCTCCAAAGGCAGCACGCCCGGCCCAGGCCAGGGGATCGCCAGGGCGAGGTACATGAAAACAGCCGTCATCTGGAAAACTGTCTTCAACTTGCCCATTCGCGAAGGCATTATCAGCACGCCCGCGTAGGCCGCGATCATCCGAAGGCCAGTCACGAGAAGCTCCCTGCCGATTATCACCCAGGCGGCCCACACCGGCACGAGCCCGATCTGTACGAGCCCGATGAGGGCCAGGGAGACGAGGAGCTTGTCGGCGAGAGGATCGAGAAACCGGCCGAGATTCGTCACCCAGCCGTACCTGCGGGCCAGATATCCGTCCAGCAGGTCCGTGAGGGCGGCTATTGCGAAGGTGACGAGAGCCGCAGCCCGGAAGGCGGGCCTCTCGTCCAGCAGCAGGGCGGTCGCAACGGAACCGAGGATCATCCTCGCGATGGTCAGCCTGTTGGGCCAGTTGAGGATCATCCGGCTGGGTCAGACCTTCTGGCGGCCCTCGAAGGCCTGGGTCAAGGTTCCCGCATCGATCATCTCGACGGATGCGCCTGCCGGAAGGCCTCTCGCGAGCCTGGTCACCCTGGCTCCGGAACCTTCCAGCGAGCGGCCCAGCCACGAGCAGGTCGCCTCGCCGTCCGCCGTAGCGTCGAGGGCGAGTATGACCTCGGGGGCCGACAGGCTGCGCACCAGGGCGGAGAGCCTGTCGATGCCGAGCTGCGAGGGCCCTATGCCGTCGAGCGGCGACAGGAGCCCGTGGAGCACGAAGAAACGCCCGCGGAAAAGCCCTGCGTCGTCGATAGATCTGAGGTCGGCCACGTTCTCAACGACGCAGACGGAGGCGTTACGGGAAAGGTCCGTACAGATCGAGCAGCGCTCGGCATCCGTCAGGTTGCGGCATTCCGGGCATTCATGGATGCGCTCGAACGTCTGCCTGAGAACCTCGGACAGGCTCCGGGCCAGCTCGCGATCGTCGACGAGGGCGAATGCGAGCCTCGCGGCCGTGCGCCTGCCGATGCCGGGAAGCCTGGCCAGCTCGTTCACGAGGGAGTCGAACCAGTCCGCGCTCACAGCAGTCCTCCCGCGCCGGGGAGCCCCAGCGCGTTCATGCGGGAGGTCGAGTACTCACGGCTTCGGGCCACCGCGTCTCTCACGGCGGCCATTATCAGATCCTCCAGAAGGGAGGCGTCGGAATCCGCCAGGGCGTCGGGGGAGATGTGGAGGTCGATCAGCTCGCCCTGTCCGTTCACCACCGCCTTCACGGCCCCCGAGCCGCCCTCTATCCGGGCCTCGGCGAGTTCGTCCTGCAGACGGGCGAGATCCGCCTGCATCTTCTGTGCCTGCGCCATGAGGTTCTTCATCTGGCGGTTCAACGGGACCTCCTGTCGTTCGTCCTAGTCATAGCTGACCGCGTCGAAGAGATCGAGCAGACTCCGGGCGGTCTCCCCCTCGGCCGGCGACTCCTCCCCGGCTTCCGATCCGGTTCCATTCACTCCACCGGAGTCTTCTGGGGTGACCCCTCCCGATCCATCGCCCTGCTCCTCCTCGGGAGCCGGCTGCGCAGCCGGAACCTTCGATGCCGTCTCTTCCCGGCGCGGAGCAGCCGCAGAGCGCTTTTTCCCGCCCGCCGGGGATGACGCCGCAGCACGCCTTTCCTCCCCTGCCGGGGCCGGCGTCGCCGGTTCGGCGGGCACGGGAAGGGAGGAGACCCGCGGCAGGCTGTCGAGGCCCACGGCCCAGCGGAGCCTGGAGGCCGTCATCACGGCGCTCTCAAGGACGATCCTGGGCTGGCTGGACTGTCTGGACTCGAAGGCGGCCGCGGTGATGATTCTCAGAGTGTCGAGAACCGCCGTGTCGCAGGTGGTGGCGGCCAGCCTCCTGAAGGATTCCAGCTCGGCCTCCGCGAGGTCCGCCAGACCGGCTTCGCCTCCGGAAGCGGCCAGCATGAGGTTTCTCAGGAACTCCACCAGGGAGTCGGTCAGCTCCTCGACGCTGTAGCCCATCGCGAAAGCCCCGGAAAGGATGTCCAGGGCATCGCCCGGCTTTCCTCCGAGCATCGCGGAGGCCAGCCCCGAGAGGATGTCATCCTGCACCACCCGGAGGAGCGAGGATGCGCTCTCCCTGGTTATGCGGCCGCCGGAGAAGCTCACGAGCTGGTCCATCATGGACAGGGCGTCACGGAGGCTTCCCCCGCTGGCCCGGGTGACCATCGCGAGCGCCTCGGGATCGATCTCTATACCCTCCCCGGCGGCTTCGCGGGCCAGATAGCCGGCCATCTGCGAAGCCGGTATGCGTCTGAAATCGAAGCGCTGGCATCTGCTGACTATCGTCGCGGGGACCTTCCTGGGCTCGGTGGTCGCGAAGACGAAGAGCACCTGGGGAGGCGGCTCCTCGAGTATCTTGAGGAGGGCGTTGAAGGCATCCCTGGTCAGCGCGTGCACCTCGTCGATGATGTAGATCTTCCAGCGGCCGCCGGCGGCGGAGTAGCCCGCCCTCTCCCTGAGATCCCTGATCTCGTCGATACCGCGGTTGCTGGCGCCGTCGATCTCGAGGACGTCGAGATCCGTCCCGGCCGTTATGGCCCTGCAGCTCGGACATTCGCGGCAGGGATCCGGAGTCGGACCCTTCTCGCAGTTCAGCGCCTTGGCCAAGATGCGGGCGGTCGTCGTCTTGCCGACGCCCCTGGGCCCGGTGAAGAGGTAGGCGTGCCCGATTCTCCCGCTCTTGATGGCGTTCCTGAGTGTTACGGTGATGTGGTCCTGCGCCAGGACCTCTTCGAAGCCCTGTGGCCTCCACTTCCTTGCGAAAACCAGATAGCTCACGGCCCCCCCGAATCGAAAAGGGTGGCCGGCAACGCACGATGACCCGGTCCGGGGGATGACGCATCGCCCGGCAGTACCCGATTACCGCTGCTACCTTCCGGTCCTGACGGGGTTCACGGACTGCCGCCGCGCGGTCCTCCGGGGGGCGCGAACGGCGTGGCCGGCCTGTTCAATTATAAGGACGGGGCATGACCCGTCCAGCGATCAGGGGACGATGAGCAGAGAGTAGCAGCCGGGGTCGGGACTCGCGGAGATGCCCTCCAGGCCGAGGCCGGCGTAGACGCTCTCCTCATCCTGTCTGGACCGGTTCCCGTTGGCGTACATGGCGTAGTTGCGGATCCAGGAAGCCCC
>LKHC01000080.1:25969-48716 GCA_001618605.1 Candidatus Fermentibacter danicus | reverse complement strand
GTCGTCTTCCCCGAGCCGTTCGTGCCCACCAGGAGGGTGACAAGGGGACCGGAAGAGACTTCGGGGCGGTCGTTCGAGGGAGGCGGGATAAACGAGGCCAGCGCCTCGCCGAGCCTGGCCCTCCACCCAGGATCGCCGAACCAGCGCTCCCGCCGTGCCCTTTCGAGAAGAGAGGACGTGATCCCGGGGCCGAGATCGCTCCCCAGGAGCACCTCCTCGACTCTTTCGGCCGCCTCCTCACCGCTGAAGGAGCCGCCCCGGCCGAAGAGTCCGGCGAGGGCCGCACCAAGCGAAAACCTGCCCGCCGGACGGCCGCCCTTCATCCCGAAGCCTTCTCGAGGCTGACGGAGGCCAGCGCGGAGACTCCGTGCTCCGTCATGGTGACACCGTAGAGACGGTTCGCGGCCTCCATGGTCCTCCTGTTGTGGGTTACAACTATGAACTGGGTATCCTCGGAGAATCCGTCCAGGAGGTCGATGAACCTGTCCACGTTCGCATCGTCCAGAGGGGCGTCCAGCTCGTCCAGCACGCAGAACGGAGCGGGCTTCACGAGATAGAGGGCGAACAGCAGCGCGACGGCGGTCATGGACTTTTCGCCGCCGGACAGGGCCGATATGCTCTCCAGCGTCTTGCCGCGGGGCCTGGCCATGATGGAGACGCCTCCTTCGAGGGGGTCCTCGCCGGGCAGCGCTTCGAGCTGCGCTTCGCCGCCCTCGAAGAACTTCTGGAAGATCATGGAGAAGTTCCGCCTGACCTGCTCGAAGGTCTCGTCGAACCTGTCCGCGGCGGTCCTGTTGATCTCACCGATGGCCTCGGCTATCGAGGCTCTGGCCTCCACGAGATCATTCTTCTGCGTCTCCAGGAAGGTGAGCCTGGCGTTCGCCTCCTCGTGCTCGGCGCGTGCGAGCATGTTCACGGGGCCGAGCTTCTCGCGCTCGGCGGAAAGCCTTGCAATCCGAGCCGAAAGCTCGTCGTCCGACAGGCGCGACAAGGCGGGATCGGACGGAGCGGCCTGACCCATCCTCTCCTCGAGGGGACGGAGCCTCTCTTCCAGGGAGGCGGCAAGGGCGGCGCACTCCATCCTGGCGGTCCTGGCCGCATCGAGCGAATCCCTGGCGGAATCGGCCTCCCTCTGCATGGAGACGGACCGCTCCATGGCCGTGGAGCGCTGCGAAACGGACTCGAGCCGGCTGACGGATGCCTTGCCAAGCTCGTTTCTGATGGACTCCGAGGCTTTCCGGGCCGAAGAGGCGGCCTCGGAGTGGGAATCGGCCTCGCGCCCGGAATCGAGAGCGCGCGAGCGGAGAGAAGCCGCTTCGGCGGCTTGCTCACGGGACATCCTGCCGTCCCTCTCCATGTCCTCCCGCGCTGCGGCGGCGCCCATTTTCGCCTTCTCCAGCTCGTGCGCGGCCCTGTCCCTGGCCGAAGATGCGGTCGCCATGGCCCTGGATCGCTCGAGCAGAAGGGTTTCGGCTTCGTCGGCCAGGCGGGTTGCCTCCGCTTCGGCCTTTTCGAGGTCTTCGAGCCCGCCGGCGGCGGGCGAATCCGAGGATGATTCCCCGAGGGCGGCCAGAGAGGCGGAAACCTCAGTGCCTCTCGCCTCCAGGCGGGCGACCCTCTCCGCCAGGGTGCGGGATTCCGCGCCTGCCGACGAGATGCGTTTCTGCAGAGTCAGCATGGCTTCGGCAAGGGAGGTGCGTTTCGCGGAAAGGTCCGTTCGCGCCGACTCGAGGGTGTCGCGGCGCGCTTCGGCCTCCCCGGATTCCTTCCTGATCGCGGACGAACTCCTGCGAAGCGAGGCCAGCACCGCCCTGCGCTCCTGCGGGCCCCGGTCGCGGCTTCCGACACCCAGCCGCACCAGGCCGTCCGGCCTGAAGAGATCGCCCTCCCTCGTCACGATCGTCCAGTCCGATCCCGATTCGTGGGCTGCGAGGGCCGAGCGGCGGTCCTGCGCCACGGCGACCCTCGAGAAAAGACTGAAGGCCTCGTCCGGACCGCCGGCGAGGAAATCGGACAGCCTCTCCATCCCGGAAGGCGGCGTGTCGGTCGAAAGGCCTCTGCCTGTCGCGTATCTGCCGTCTTCGAGATCGGGTGGCAGAGGACGGGCGGCCGGTCTTGCGGGGCCGAAGGCGTCCAGACAGGCGCCTGCCGCCAGCTCGTACCCCTCCGTCATGGATATGTCCGCCGCGAGAGTCCCGGCGGCCTCGCGTGCGATCTCCGCCTCGAGCGAGGCTGTCTGCGACCGGATATCCTTCTCCCGCGAGACGAGGCCCGCGAGCTGCGCCCTGCATTCGTCCAGCGACGCAGCGGCGGACGCCAGCTCGGAATCGAGCGCCGACGAGTCGAGCCGGGCCTTTTCGAGTTCCGCGGAGGCGGAAGTCGATTCGGCCTCGAGTTCAGCGATCCTCGCTGCGAGCGAATCGCGCTCGGAGGCCAGCCTCGCGGATTCCTCGGTGAGCGAACTCCTTTCGAGCGCCGCCTTCTCCCGCTCGCGGGCCGCCTTCTCCAGAATCCGCCTCTGTTCGTCCAGAGCGGCCCTGGCCTTCCTCGCCCGATCCTTCGACCCGTCGCGCTCCTTCTCCGCTGAGGCGAGCGTCTTCGCGGCCTCCTCAGCGGCGGCCGCAGCCTCCCCGGAGAGGATTCCGGCCTTCTCCAGAGTGGCGGAGATCGAGGCGAGACGCTCGGAGGCAAGGGATGCACCGGCCGAGAGTTCGGATGACCTCTTCTCGAGTTCCTCCGCCCTGGAAAGCAGTTCCTCGCTCCTCGACCTGGCCGCCGTAGCCCGCTCCAGCTCGACCAGAGCCACGGAATCCGAATCCGAAAGGCTCTTCTCGAGCGCGGACACCTCGGACTGCCTGCGGTCGAGTTCCGCCTGAGCGAGTTCGAGAGCGTTCCGGGCGTCAGCCAGCCTGGCTGCGGCGGCGAGAGACGCCGCAGTCAGATCCTCCTCGCGCTTCGTGAGGTCCGAAAGACGGGTGCGTTCCGCATCCAGTTCGGACCGCAGCCCCCTGGCGATCCTGCCGGCGGCCTCGGCCTCCATTGCATGCAGACCGGATGTGGCCTTCTCGTATTTAGCCAGGAGCGAAGCCTGCTTCCTGAGCTGTTCGACGTTGCGCCCCACCTCGGAGATGATGTCCTCCAGGCGGTCGAGATCTCCCGAAGTGGCGTCGAGCTTGAGCTGGGCCCGGTGCCTCTGGAGCTTGTACCTGGTGATGCCGGCGGCCTCGTCGAACAGGAAGCGCCTCTCCTCCGTCCGGCTGGAGAGTATCGCCTTGACCATCTCCGCTTCGAGTATCCAGTAGCCGTTGCTGCCGAGCCCGCAGTCGGCGAGAAGGTCCGTGATGTCCATGAGCCTGCATTTCGAGCCGTTCAGCAGATACTCGCTCTCCCCCGACCTGAAGAGCCTCCTTGCGATGGAGACTTCGAGGAAGTCGACAGGGATGGTCCTGTCCGAATTGTCCAGGGTGATGAGGACCTCCGCCATGCCGAGGGGCCGCCGTGAGGCGCTGCCGGCGAAGATTACGTCCTCCATGCGTTCGGCCCTCAGGGTGCGGGGATTCTGGTTCCCCAGGACCCATCGCAGCGCGTCGGCGATGTTGCTCTTGCCGCAACCGTTGGGCCCGACCACCCCGGTTATGCCGTCGTGGAAGCTGAGTTCCACAGGGTCGGCGAATGACTTGAATCCGCTGATTCGTATGGATTTGAGCTTCATCGCCGAAGAGCCCCCACGGCATAGGAGGCCGTGCTCACGGCCAGCCCCGCGAGCGCCGCCAGCCCCAGAGCGTCCAGGCCTAGCGCGATGGTGGAGGAGGTCGGGTGCACCGCCTGACGGACCATGTAGGCCGAGAGGATGACCGTGGAGGCCTTCCCCCAGACGTTCGACCGGGGCACCCGGGCACCGCCCCGGGCTATGGCGAGCCCTCCGGCCGCGATCAGGACGTCACGGCACACGACGAACAGGATGAACCAGACCGGAATCCTCCCGGAGACCGCGAGGGCCGCCCCGAAGGCGGCGAAGCCTATCTTGTCCGCCGCGGGGTCGAGGATCGTGCCCCATCGTGATACCGAATCCGTCCTCCTGGCTGTGAACCCGTCCAGCCAGTCCGTCAGTATCGCCGCAACGGCGAAGACGATCATGGGCAGCGTATCCCCGGACACGAGGAACGCCGCGGCGGCCAGCGAGAGGGGTATCCTCGAGAGGCTGAGCAGGTTGGGGAGGGTCAGGAAACGGTCCTTCAATCCCGGCATCCCCCGAGCAGGGCTCTGGCGTGATCCGCCGCCGCTTCGCCGCCTCCCAGCATCCTGGCGATCTCGGCCACCCTGTCCTCGCCCTCCTGGAGGGCGACGCTCGTCGTGGCGAGGCCGCCGGAAGAGTCCTTCACCACCGAGAGATGCCTGTCCGCCCTCGCCGCGATCTGGGCAAGGTGCGTTATGACCACGAACTGGCGGCCCTTAGACGCCCTCGCGAGGGAATCGGCGAGGAGATGAGCCACGGTGCCGCCCACTCCGCTGTCGATCTCGTCGAAGATGGTCGTCGCCCCGCCCGGTCCGCTCTGGGCGAGCTTGATGGCCAGGCTGAGGCGCGAGAGTTCTCCGCCGCTGGGAACCGACTGCAGAGGCCCCGGCGGCATTCCGGGATTGGCGCTGAATCTGAATTCCGGAACCTCGAACCCGTCCGAGCAGCAGGGCCTTCCTTCGACGGTGACGGACCTGTCACGCGGAGGCGCGCCGAAGACGACGTCGAACACGGCGCCTTTCATCCCGAGTCTGGCGAGTTCGGCGGTCACTCCCTCGACAAATGCTGGTCGCGCGTCCGTACGGGCCAGGCTGAGCCTCCCGGAGCCTTCCGCAAGCGCCGAAGCGACCGACGCACGCTCCGCAGAGAGAGCCGTGAGTTCCTCCTCCATCGCCGCCATGCCGCCCAGCTCCGCGGCGACCTCGCCCACCCGCGACATCAGCCTGTCGATGTCTCCGCCGTACCTGCCCAGGAGACGACCATACTCGTCCAGCCTGGCGTCCATGTCTCCGACGCTCCAGGACTCGTCGGCGGCCCCCAGCCTGGAGGAACAGATGCGGGAGGCCTCCTCGATAGCTATCTCGGCCTCGCGGACCAGCTCGGTCATCTCCTCGAGCCCCTGCGCCTTCTCCAGCTCCATCCTGCGCTCTCGAAGAGCCTTCAGGAAACCGCCCTCCTCCGGCGAGAGCAGGTCGGACAGCATGGACAGCGACTCCCTCAGCTTCAGATCCTTCTCAACACGGCGCCTGCGCTCGGACAGATCGAGGTACTCCTCGCGCGAAGGCGACAGGCTTCCGAGGATGGAGGCCTCGTGTTCGAGGAGTTCGCGACGGGAGCCCGAAGCTCCGATCTCCGACTCCAGTTCGGCCGTTCTCTGATCGATCTGACCGAGCCTCCTGAAGGACCCCCTGACCTCGGACGCGGTCTCCAGGATTCCGGCCCGGGCATCCAGGAAGGCCTGCTGGACCCGCCTGGAAAGCAGAGCGGGGGTCGATCGCTGGGTATGCAGATCGACCAGTTCGCCCATCCGCTCCCTTGTGGTCTCCAGGTCGGTCAGTTCGTCGTCCAGGAGGATCCGGCTCCTGCCGGAGGCGAATACCTCCCGCCTGACGAGCAGCTCCGATCCTCCGTCCTGGAAGAGGGCCTCGACCGTCGCGAGCTTCTCGCCCGGCCTGACGATGGAGTGGTCCGCCCTCTCGCCGAGCGCCAGGAGCAGCCCGTCGACGAGTATGGACTTGCCCGCGCCCGTCTCCCCCGTGAGGACGTTCAGCCCGCCGGACAGCTCGAGCGTCGTGTCGCTTATGGTGGCTATGTTCCGCAATCGCAGGCTGCAGAGCATCTAGCCCCGCTCCCCCCATCCGAACTTCCGCCCGAGCCTCTCGTAGAATTCGTTCCCGGGCTTGAAACGAATCACGGGGCACTGTCCCTCGGAAAGCTCCACCACGACCCTCTCGCCCTGATCCAGCGTGCAGACGGGCCGGCCGTCGGCGCTGACCACGGGACCGTCGCCCCTGATCCAGCCCGCCTTCACGGACAGCACGGACTCCGGAGGGAATACGATCGGTCTAATTGCGAGGTGATGCGCGCAGATGGGAACCGTGAGGATGGCGGGCAGGCGGGGATCCAGGATCGGCCCGCCGGCGGACAGCGCGTAGGCCGTGGAGCCTACCGGCGTGGAAACCACCAGGCCGTCCCCGGCGATCCTTGCTATCGACTCGTCGCCGGATGCGATCTCCAGGTGCAGTATGCCGCCCGACAGCGACCGGTTCACGCAGATGTCGTTCAACGCCCTCACCGCGCTGCCGTCGGGCAGGCGGCCGATCAGGACGGGGAGCCTGTCGATCGTGAAATCGCCGCCCGCGACCCGCGGGATCACGGTTCCGATCTCTTCGGGTTCGGCGGAGGCCAGGTATCCGAGATGGCCGACGTTTATGCCGAACGACGGTATGCCCCGTTCCATGAAGAGGTCGAGCCCGCGCAGGATGGTGCCGTCGCCTCCCAGGACCACTCCGACCGTCGTCTCCGGCTTGTCGCCGGAGGCTTCCTCACCTGTTCCGACGAGACGCAGGCCGGAGCGTTCGGCGGTTTCCGCGAGCAGGTCGAGCGTCGCGGAGACCGGAGGTCGGGCAGTCTCCGTATAGAGCAGTATGGTGGAAGGTTTCATGCCAGAAGCCTCCTGGCGGCGGCGGCCAGGCCGGGACCGTCCAGGCCGGCGGATGCGAGCAGCCTTTCCCTTCCGGCATGCGGCTGGAACGAGTCGGGGACGGCGACGATGGACGTCCTGATTCCGGGATGCCTGGACGCGAGCAGGGCGGAGACATGCTCGCCGAACCCGCCCCTTGCCGCTCCATCCTCGGCGATCAGGACGGCTCCGCACCTGACGGCGAGACTGACGAGTTCCGCTTCGGGAGCGGGCTTCAGCCAGACCGGATCGAAGACGGCGACACTCCTCCCCTCGGCTTCGAGATCGGCCGCGGCCTCCAGTGCGGGGCCGGCCATGACTCCGCAGGCCACGATCAGGAGGTCGGTGCCGTCGCGCAGGAGCTGACCGGACCCGGGCTGCACCGAATCCGGAGGTTCGGGGAGCCCGGCCGGGCCGGCGCCGCGGGGGTAACGGACTACGGTGGGACCCTCGGAGAAGGCCACNNTGAGTCGGGCCGTCCTCGCCCACCAGACCCGCCCGGTCGAGTGCGAACACGACCGGGGAGCGCTGCAGGGCCGCGTCGTGTATGAGCTGATCCAGAGCTCTCTGCATGAACGTGCTGTAGATCGCGACCACCGGCTTCATGCCGCCGAAGGCCAGGCCGCAGGCGAAGGTCACGGCATGCTGCTCGGCTATGCCTACGTCGAAGAACCTGTCCGGGAAACGCTTCGCGAAATCCGCGAGACCCGTTCCGTCGCGCATGGCCGCAGTCACCGCGGCGATCCTGGAATCGCGCTCCCCGAGCCTCAGCATGGCTTCCGAGAAGGTCCGGGTGAACGATCTGCCGGGGGTGGAGCCCGATCCGCCGGAGATGCCGTGCCAGGTCGTGGAGTCGCACTCCGCCGGCTCGTAACCCTTTCCCTTCCGGGTCACAACATGTATGAGGACGGGGCCGCGGAGCTTCGATGCGCGCTCGAGAACGGCGGTGAGCACGGCGAGGTCGTGCCCGGGGATCGGCCCGATGTAGCGGACCTGGAAATCGTCGAAGATCGTCTTCCGCGAAATCAGGGTCTTCTTCAGAGCGGTTCCGGCGAGGTGTCCCGCCCTGCGCATCCTCTCGCCCACGTTGGGGAAGCGGCCGAGCAGGTTCCAGATCTCGTCCCTGGCGCGGTTGTACACCGGATCGGTGATGATCTTCGCAAGGTGCCTGGAGAGCGCCCCGACGTTGGGTGATATCGACATCTCGTTGTCGTTGAGTATGAGGGTGAGATCGGTGCTGGTCTGGCCGAGGTTGTTCAGGCCCTCCAGAGCCATGCCCCCGGTCATCGCGCCGTCGCCGACAACGGCGACGACCCTGCCTCCGGACCCCGTCATGTCCCTCGCCATGGCGAAACCGAGGGCTGCGCTTATGGCCGTCGAGCTGTGACCGGTTCCGAAGGAGTCGAAGGGACTCTCGTCCCTCTTCGGGAAGCCGCTCAGCCCTCCCTCCCGCCTGATGGTGTCGAATCTGTCGGCTCTTCCCGTGAGCAGCTTGTAGGGATAGCTCTGGTGTCCGACATCCCAGACGATCCTGTCCGTCGGCGGGTCGAAGACGGAGAGGAGCGCTATGGTGAGTTCCACCACGCCGAGGCTGGACGCGAGATGGCCTCCGTTGCGGCAGACGACCTCGATGATGCGCCGCCTGACCTCCTCCGCGAGAAGCACCCTCCGGTCCATGTCCAGAGCCGCCACGTCGGCCGGGGAACGGATTCCTTCCAGCAGGCCCATCAGCTCCTCCTGCCGGGCAGATAGGCCGACAGCATCCGGACCTCGCTCCAATCGCCGGGCATCCGGGAAAACTCCGAATCCAGATCCTCCGAGATGCGCCCGGCCAGCCGCCTGCTCTCATCGAGTCCCATGATCGTGACCAGGTTGGCCTTCCCGCGGGCGGCATCCTTGCCTACGGCCTTGCCCATCTCCTCCTCCGTACCGCTCACGTCGAGAAGGTCGTCAGTGATCTGGAAGAGCAGGCCCAGACGGTCGCCGGCGGCGGACACCGCAGGAAGGGCGGAGGGAGGACACGATCCGGCCAGTGCGCCAAGCTCCAGCGAGACGCGGATCATCGCGGAGGTCTTGCCGTCTATCATTCTGCGCGCCCATTCCTCGTCAGGCTTGGGAGGCGGAGCCATGTCCATGAACTGCCCGCCCACGAGGAAGGACGCTCCAGCCGCTTCGGCCAGGTGGCGCGTCATGGCTCCCAGGATCGAGGGCGTCTGCGGCCCTCTCAGCAGAATCGTAAAGGCTCCGCTGAGGAGGAAGTCTCCCGCGAGGACGGCCTGCGGGCTTCCGTGGAGCACGTGCAGGGTGGGCCTGCCCCTCCGGGTCGAATCGTCGTCCATGGCGGGCAGGTCGTCGTGTATCAGGGAGTATGTGTGAACCATCTCGACGGCTGCGGCGGCATGGACCGCCCGCGAATCGTCTCCGCCGAACGCCCGGCACGCGGCCCTTACCAGGAAGGGTCTGATCCTCTTGCCACCGGCCTCCAGGCAGTGCGAGGCCGCTCCAGGAAGAAGGGACTGCCGGCCGTAGTCGGCAAGGAACGGACGGAGCGCGCCGTCGACCCATTCGGCCGACCGCGAGATCGATTCCAGCAGTTCCGAGAAGTCAGATTCGGGCATTCACGGTCTCCACCGATGAGGGCTTCATGTCCGGTCCGAGCGTCACCGACAGCCCGCAGACCCGGTCGTCGCCCTCGCTGACCGAGAGCCTTACGGGCCTTCCCGTCAGGAACCGCTCCCGGACCTCGGAGAAATTCACGCCTATGACTCCGGAGGACGAGCCGCACATCCCCAGGTCGGTGATGTATGCGGTGCCTCCGGGGAGGATCGAGGCGTCGGCCGTCTGGACATGGGTATGGGTGCCGGCCACGACGGTCGCCCTGCCGTCGAGGTATCGCCCCAGGGCGATCTTCTCGCTGGTGGCCTCCGCATGAAAATCCACGATCACGATGTCGGCGCATCCACCCGAGAGGACGCGGTCGGCAGCCCTGAACGGACAGTCGCTTCCGGGCATGAAGACCCTCCCCTGCAGGTTCAGCACCATTACCGACACCCCTCCGGATCTTCTCGTGACGAAGCCCGTCCCGGGGTTGCCAGGGGGGCAGTTCTCGGGGCGCAGGAGCCTTCCGCCGCAGGAGTCGAGATAGGGGTAGATCTCCCTGTGCGCCCAGACGTGATTGCCCGAGGTGATAACGTCCACGCCGGCATCCAGGAGCTGGTCGGCCACGCGGGGCGTTATGCCGATCCCGCCCGCGGAGTTCTCGCCGTTCACGACGACGAAGTCGTGCGGGTTCTCGCGGATGTACCGGACCGCGCATCTCCTGCCGGACGCGCCGACGATGTCTCCGAGAAGGAGGAGCTTCTTCACCGGGCGGTCTCCGTGGCCCGGACCTCGCGTATCACGGTGACCTTGATCTGCCCGGGATACTCGACCTCGGATTCGATCCGCCTCGCGACCAGCCTGGCCAGGTCGGCGGAACCGGCGTCGTCCACCGATTCGGGCTTCACGGCTATCCTGATTTCCCTGCCGGCCTGTATTGCATATGACTTGCTGACCCCGTCGAAGGAATCGGCGATGGTCTCGAGCTTCTGGAGCCGCTTCACGTAGAGTTCCAGACTCTCGCGCCTTGCGCCGGGTCTTGCGCTGCTCACCGCGTCGGCGGCCTGAACGAGGACCGCGTACAGCGACTCCGGTTCCATCTCCTCGTGGTGGGCGCCGATTGCGTTGCAGATCAGCGGGGGCTCCTCGAACTTCCTGGCCAGTTCCATGCCGACCAGTGCGTGCGATCCGTCCATGTCCTGGTCGGTCGCCTTGCCGATGTCGTGGAAGAGGCCGACTCTCCTTGCTATGGCCGTGTCGAGCCTCAGCTCCGCGGCGAGAAGCCCGCAGACGTGAGCGACCTCCAGGGAATGCTGGAACATGTTCTGGCCGTAGCTGGTCCTGTATCGGAGCCTGCCGAGGTATCTGACGATCTGCGGGTGGACTCCGGACACGTTGGCCTCGAGACAGAGATCCCCGCCGAGCTTCATCATGTTCTTCTCCATCTCGGCCTCTATCTTGGCCACGACGGCCTCGATGCGCCCGGGATGGATCCTGCCGTCCGAGATGAGCTTCTCCATGGACTGCCGTGCGACCTCGCGCCGCACCGGATCGAAGCAGGACAGGACGATGGCTTCGGGTGTGTCGTCGATGATCACGTCGACGCCCGTGGCCGTCTCGAAGGCTCTGATGTTCCTGCCCTCGCGCCCGATTATCCTGCCCTTCATCTCCTCGCCGGGAAGCTGGACCACCGCGACGCAGTTCTCCACGACATGGTTGGCCGAGCATCTCTGGATGGCCGTGGTGAGCACCCGCGTCGCCTCGTCATCCGCGGTTCTCTCGGCCTCCTCGAGTATCCTCCTGGTGATCCTTCCGGCTTCGAGCCGCGCCTCCTCCTCGAGATTGGAGAGCAGGAGGTTCCGGGCCTCGTCGCGCGACAGCCCGGCTATCTGCTCGAGGAGCTGGTTCTGCTCCTCCATCAGTTTCGTGACCCTCTGCTGCTTGGCGGCCAGGGCCTGCTCCCGCTCGGCGAGCCCGTTCTCGCGGGTTTCCATGACGGATTCCCTGCGTTCGAGCTTTTCCCTGGTCCTGTCTACGAACTCCGATCTCCGGGACAGGTCGGATTCCTTCCTGTCGATCTCGGAGCGTCTCTTCTGCTGCATCTCCAGTTCTGCGGCGCGTTCCCCGGCGATGACCTCCCGGCCCTCGAGGACGGCTTCCTTCTTCAGGGTCTCGGATTCGCGCCTGGCATCGGCGAGAATCCTCTCCGCCTCGCTCATCGCGCCCTTTCGGACCCGGGCGGCGAGGAATCGCTGGAGGATGAGACCCAGGACGAACGCAGCAGCAGTCGAGCCCGCAAGTATTGCTATCGTTACTCCGGACATGGCCGACTCCGTAGTGATCGCGCGGCACCTCTATGTAAACGGACAGCCGGCATCCCGATGAAAAGCCCCCCGCACCCCGCGCATTGAATGGAGCGGGGCGCCGGTCGCCCGTGGACTTCCTGCGTCAGGCTCTGTCGGATGTCTCGATCTGCTGGAGTTCCTCGATTTCGAGGGTGTCCGGAGAGGCCTTGAAGGAGGGGGGCTGGGAAAGCTCCGACAATGTCCGCTCTATTCTAGCCGCCAGAACGGAGACGGCCGACTCCCGGTCGTCGGCCGTCTCTCTGATCTGTCTCTCACGCTGGAATAGTTCGTCGGTGATGTTGAGTGCCGCCAGAATCGCGACCTTGGCTGTCGAGGGGACAGTCGTATTGTCGGTCATCTGGCGCATCTTCATGTCGAGGTAGTGAGCAATTTCCCTGATGTATCCGGGATCCGCGTCCCCCCTGATGGAATATTCCCGACCGTAAATGCTCACCCTGATGGTGTCTGGTCGGACATTCACTTCATACCTCTAATGCTGAATACTCTCCAGCTTCTCGAGTACACCGGCAAGCCTGCTTCTCAATTCCTCCCTCTCGCGGAGGAGTCTGGCACTGTGTATCCTCAGCAGGTTGTACCCTTCGTCCCTTGCAATGGTTCCGTCCGGAGGAGCGGACGCGCCGTTCTCCAGTTCATGGACGCGACCGGCCAGTGAGTCCCTCTCCTCCTTCAGCGAGTACAGCCTGACGATCAGTCTGTCGACTGCCTCGGTCAACCTCTCGAGTTCGTTGCCCGCCGTCATCCATGCCTAGAGAGCAGCCCTGGCCGTCTCTGCGATCCGGGCGAACGCGGCAGGGTCGTTGACGGCGATGTCGGACAGGGACTTGCGGTCGAGCCCTATGCCGGCCTTCGCGAGCCCGTTGATCAGGGAGCTGTAGGTCATCCCGTTCAGCCGTGCGGCGGCATTGATCCTGATGATCCACAACGCCCTGAAGTCGCGCTTGCGGTTGCGTCTGTCCCTGTACTGATACAGCAGGGCGCGCTTCCCGGCTTCGGCTGCGACAGTGTAGAGCTTGCGCCGGCCGCCGACGTATCCCTTCGCTGCATTGAGGCGGCTCTTGTGACGCTGCTTCCTGGTGACGGCGCTTGTAACCCTGGTCATCTCAACTCCCGTCTAGAGCGGCAGCAGCCGCTTGAGCCTGCGCATGTCGGCCGGCGAGGCCAGACCGCTCTTGCGGAGGTTTCTCTTGCGCTTCCTGGACTTCTTCGTGAAGATGTGGTTCGCGTGGGAATGCACGATCTTCACAAGGCCCGTGCCCGTGCGCTTCATGCGCCTGGCCGCGCCCCTGTGGGTCTTCATCTTGGGCATCTTCTCTCCTACTTCCTGACCGGCGCCAGGAGAAGTGTCACCTGTTTGCCCTCGAGCAGCGGTTCCCGCTCAACGGTCGCCACTTCCGCGAGATCCGCCGCAAACTTCTGGAGCAGCTCGAATCCCTGGTCCTTGTAGACGAGCTGCCTGCCGCGGAATACCACGGTAACCTTCACTTTATGGTGCTCGCCGAGGAATTCCCTGGCGTGCTTGACCTTGAAATCATAGTCGTGCTGATCCGTATTGGGTCTGAGCTTGATCTCCTTGAGGCCGCCGCTCTGCTGTTTCTTCCTTGCGTCCCGCTCCTTGCGGTTGAGCTCGTATCTGTATTTTCCATAGTCCATTATCCGGCATACAGGGGGCTCGGCTCCCGGAGAGATCTCGACCAGGTCCAGACTGGCCTGTGCCGCCATGTCGAGAGCCTGCATCAGGTCCACAATTCCGGTATGCCTTCCCTCGGCATCTATGAGGCGGACCCTGGGATATCGGATCTCGCCGTTCACTCTTATGGTATCTCTGATAGGTATCTTCCCCCCTCCGGTAGAGCCGGCCTTCTGCAGGCATCTTCTATCAGTCCGAGCGCCTCCTCGAACGAGAATGCGCCAAGATCACCCCTGCCGTGGGCTCTTACGGCCACGCGTCCGGAATCCGCCTCCCGCCCGCCGATCACCAGCATGATGGGAACCTTGCGGTTCTCGGCGGCGCGAATCCTGTATCCGATCGTCTCACTTCGGCGGTCGAGCGAACAGCGGAAACCCCTGTCTGCGACCATAGTGGCGACTTCGGCCGCCCGTTCGTGCTGCTGGGCGGTAATGGGTAAGATAACCACCTGCAGCGGAGCGAGCCACCCCGGGAAGTTGCCCGCGAAGTGCTCGATGAGGTTCCCGATGAACCTTTCCACCGAGCCGAACAGCGCCCTGTGCACCATGTAGATCCTGTGCTCGGAACCGTCCTGTCCGGTGTAGGTCAGATCGAATCTCTCGGGGATGTTGAAGTCGAACTGTATCGTCGGACCCTGCCAGTATCTGCCGAGCGCGTCGCGCATCTTGATGTCTATCTTCGGCCCGTAGAAGGCGGCCTCGCCCCGGACCACCCTGTACTCCTCCCCCATCCCGTCGAGTGCGTCGGCGAGAGCCGGCTCGACCCTGGCCCACATCTCGGGCTTCCCGGCGTAATGGCTCATGTCGTCGGGGTCGCAGAGGGAAAGCTCGATGGCGTACCCGAAATTGAAGATGCGCAGGAAGTAGAGGGCGAACGAGACCACGTTGCGGATCTCCTCGACAATCTGGTCGGGAGTGCAGAAGATGTGGCCGTCGTCCACGGTGAAGCCTCTCACCCTCATCAGGCCGTGGAGCACTCCGCTCTTCTCGTAGCGGTAGACGGTGCCGAGTTCCGCAAGCCTGAAGGGCAGCTCGCGGTAGGAGCGCTTCTCGGACTTGTAGATCAGTATGTGGCCCGGGCAGTTCATCGGCTTGAGCACGTACTCCACGTCGTCCGCGGGCAGGAAGTACATGTTGTCACGGTAGTAGCTGCAGTGGCCGGACGTGACCCAGAGGTCGGACGGGGCTATGTGCGGAGTCGTGACGAGATTGTAGCCGTTCCGACGGTGCGCGGCCTTCCAGAGGGTCTCCAGCTCCTCGCGGATTACCGTCCCGTTGGGGAGCCAGTAGATCAGCCCGGCGCCGCCTTCGGGGCCCGTGGTGAAGAGGCCGAGCTCGGGGCCGAGCTTCCTGTGGTCACGCTTGCGGGCTTCCTCGAGCAGCGCCAGATGATCGGACAGCGCCTTCGAGGAGTCGAACACCGTTCCATAAATCCTGGTGAGCATCTCCCGCTTCTCGTCGCCGCGCCAGTACGCCCCTGCGACGGACAGCAGCTTGAAGTGCCTGATGAACGAGGTCGAAGGCACGTGCGGGCCCCTGCACAGGTCGAGGAAACCGCCGCATCTGTAGAGCGTCACGGATTCGCCGGACGCCTCTATCTCGTCGAGAAGCTCGAGCTTGTATGTCTGGCCGAGTTCCGACATGAGCCTGCGGGCGCCTTCCAGGTCGGTCTCTATCCGCTCGAAGGGCATGTCGGCTGCGGACAGCCTCTTCATCTCGGCCTCGATGGCCTCCACGGCGGAGATGCCCGGGAAGCCGGGGATGTCCATGTCGTAGTAGAAGCCGTCCTCGATGGAGGGTCCTATACCGAACCTGACGCCGGGGTACAGGTTGCAGACGGCGGCGGCCAGCAGGTGGGACGCGCTGTGCCTCAGGACGTCCCTTCCCTCGGGCGATTCGAAAGTCAGAATCTCGATGTGGGCGCCATCGTGCAGAGGCGAGGACAGACCCTTCACGGAGCCGTCGACTCTGGCGGCCAGCGCTCTGGAAGCGAGGCCCCGCGAGATGGACGAAGCCACCTCGAGCGAGGTTGTTCCGTCAGGGAACTCCCTGCTTCCTCCATCCGGGAAGAAAATCAACACGACCCCACCCCTCACGGGTAGAAATTCTGTTCGAACTGATGGTGGGCGATACTGGACTTGAACCAGTGACCCCTTGCATGTCAAGCAAGTACTCTAGCCAGCTGAGCTAATCGCCCACCGCATGACGGCAGGAATAAATAGAGCGATGCGCCGGAGTCGTCAAGGAGCGGGCTCGGAATCCTTTCCGCCCCGGTCGAGGAGCAGACCCCCGGCTCCCGCAGGGATGCGGCCGCCTCGCAGTACGCGGCAGAACACTCCCCTGGAAGGCATGACGCATCTCCCCACCCGGCGGAAGATCTCACAGCCGTCGCCGTGGCATGACTTGCCTATCGCCGTGACCACGAGAAGCGCTCCGCCCAGCTCGATCAGATCGCCGGGCACGACTCCGCCGAGGTCTATGCCCCTGGTCGTGATGTTCTCCCCGAATGCGCCCGGACCGGCTTCGATCCCGGTTTCAGACTCGAAGGCCTCTATCGATTCGATATCCAGCAGGCTGACCGTTCGTCCGGGAACGTCCCTGTGGGCATCGCCCTCGAGCCCGGACAGATCGGCCACGGCCGCCGGCACCGGCGTCTTGGCCGTGCCCTTGCCGGGCGAGACGTTCACGGAATGGACTGTGAACCGCATGCCGTCTCCGTTGAGACCCGTCTCAGACGCCTGCGCGTGCGGCGAGCGCGGCCCCGATGTAATAGGGCCAGACCAGGATGGCCAGCACTCCCTTCCAGAACGTCAGCTCCAGCCAGCCGATGGTGAAGAGCCAGCCGATCGTCCACAGAGGAGCGGAGACGGAGGCGTTGCATTTTATACTGTTGTTGCCCATTCCGGCCTTCCTTCCTGCGTCCCGCCCGGCGGGATTCGCCCTGTGAGCCTCGAAACCTCCCGGAAATATCATCCATGAAGACAGGCGGGAAAAGGCCGAGCGCCTCAGCGGGAGGGCGGGCGGACCTCATCACGGGGCCGGGGGGAGAACCATTCCGCGAGCGCGTTCTGTTCGGGAGTCTCCGGGCGGGATCCCGCGGCGAGAACGGTTTCGACCGCATCCCCGTGCTTCATTCCCAGAGCCTTGAGCAGGCATATCGCGAAGGTGCCCGTCCTGCCGATCCCGGCGCCGCAGTGCACCAGGACCCTGGCGCCCCCGGCGATGGCCGAGGCGGTGCGCTCCACTCCTCCGGCATACACGGCCCTGTCGCGGGGTACGCCGAAATCCTCCACCGGGATGCAGTCGAAGACGAAGCCCGGGCACCCGTCGCGCAGGATGCGCCGGTAGTCGGGGGACTTTTCCTCGATCTCGGCCTGCGGCGCCAGAGAGACCACCCGGTCGATGCGGAGCCGTCCGATCCTGAGGATCGACTCGTCGATCGGCTCGTATCTCCCGGGCATCGGGGAGAGGTGAAGGGCCCCCCGCACTCCTTCCGGAAGAGCGACTTCTCTAGTCACGATCCCCACTTCCACGGGACGGTTGCAACTATAGATAATCCGGGGGCGGATCGCGGACACACCCGGGCCGGAGACCGGCGCGATTCGGAGGTTGCTGCCGGCCATCCCATGGGCCATACTGACCGCGACGAACTGGACCGACACCCATCCTTCACGGACGAAGACACCAGGGAGATCGAATATGACTCCGATCCATAGAGGAATGACGGCTCTCCTCACATTGGCGGCGGCATCGTGCGGAACGGGCGTACCGCATTCCGGAACCTGGCTCGCCAGGACGGTGTCGGACACGCTCACCATCCTGGATATCCATGAAGGATGGCGCTCCCTCGACCCGGCATCCCGCGAAGGATTCCGCTCGGATTCGAACCCCGGCAGGGCCTATGTCGAGGTGGCCGCCTACAGGTCCGTGATAGAATCGGCCGTCCGGGAGGCCGGATACCTCGAAACGCCGCGCATCTCGTCCATGCAGCGTTCGTGGCTCAGGACCGAAGCCGCCACGGCCATGAGGAGGATACTCGAAGCGCAGGAAACCTCTCTCATCTCAGGGGAAGGCCTCTCATCCAGCGTCATCCGCCCGGATCACCGGCTCTGGATCTCGCTGTCCAGGTCCGGCTTCGCTCCGGCTTCCATGGGTCCCTTTCTCCTCTTCGAACTCCCGCCCGACCTTGCGGGCAGCTTCGGAGGGGCCGTCCCGGGGACACGGGCCGACGCGGGGGACGGGTTCATCTACCTGCTGGACTCGGTGGAGACCAGCCTGCCGGAAGGCCCCGGGATGAGCCTTCCCGGAGGGGTCGCCGTGGACACCGTCAGTGTCCCCGAGATCATCCAGGGCAGGGTGAGGTTCCGGTTCTGCGACGAGCTGGCCCGTCTATGGGCGGGCGGCACTGTGGGCGTCGATACGGTCCTCATGGACGGACTCGCATCGCTCTATGCCGATCAGGCCCCGATAGGAGAGCTTTCGGGCCCCCTCCTCGTCTGCGGATACGGAACATGGACGCCGGACGGAATAGCGATGGAGGTCGAGTTCTTCAGGACCAGGTTCCCGTTCACCCCGTCGAACCGTCAATGGATGCGTTTCGTCATAGACAACATCCTGCAGCAGAGCCTGTTCGCCGCCATGCTCCAGGACAGCGCACCCGATGCATACGATTCACTCGAGATGGAGTCGAAGATTTACGCGCTGTCCATCAGTTTCGACGCGATACGATCCGATTCGGTGCTCTCGCGGCTCGATCCGGCTCTCGCTCATGATCCCGCCGTGGTTTCGAGGGCCACGGATGCCTGGCTGTCCAGGCTGGCCGGACGGTACGGGCTGGAGTTAAACGAGGAGGCGCTCGCGGCGCTTCCTGTCGATCCGGACGGATGGGTTCCGTTTCAGGAATAGCCCCGCAAGGAGCAGCCCGGAGTTGTTGCCCCTGTGGTTTATACTTATAATCAACTTGCCGATCGACTGAGGTGTCGGTCCTATTGTGGGAGTTCCTGAACGAAAGGTGGAAAAAGAATGAAGAGATTCGTGTTCTTGTGCGTCCTGTTGGCCGGCGCGGCATTCGCCGCAGAGACCAACCTCGGAAATCTCGGAAACGGTGGCGTCACGCTCCCGGGTCAGTTCCCCGGCACTGACGACGTCATCACCTCCCAGCCCTTCAGTTTCGAGAACCTTCAGAACGGCCTCGGCTTCCAGAACGGCAGCGGCTACACCTGGATGCTGGCCGACGACATCACCCCGGCGGGCGATACCCCGATCACCGACATCGAGATCTGGGACTGCTACAGCGGCAGCCAGATGACCGGCCTGAAAGTCCAGATCCGTGCCGACGGCGGCAGCAGGCCGACGGGTGATCCTCTCTACAGCTATGAAACCACCAACATCACCCACACGACCACCGGCCTCTTTGCGTGGGGCAGCTACGAACTCTTCGACGTCGTGGCCACGATCGACCCGGCAAACGCCTACAGCCCGACCCCCGGCACCAAGGTCTGGTTCTGCCTGCAGGCCACCGGCTGCAGCAGCACCGCCTACTGGTGCGCCTGCTACCAGACCTGGGGCGACATGTGCTACTGGTCCCAGGACAATGGTTCGAACTGGACCAGCAGCCTGGACCAGTGGGCCACTGCCTACGATACCTACATGATCCTCGAAGGCGAGGCGGCCCTCACCACCGACACCTGGGCCGGGATCAAGTCCAGCTTCTAGTTCCGGGTGACACGCAGGAGGGGGGAAGGCAGCTTCCCCCCTCTTTTTTATCCCGTCGCCGACCGCGATCGTCATCCCCTGAGGCTCTCATTCTAACGTTTCTCATCCACCTTGAAGGCGCGTCCGATCTAGGCACAGGAATGCCGTCAGAGAGAGCGCCGTGGCGAAATGGCCCGCGAAGAACCGGGGCCAGGCTGCAGGGAACACCAGGAAATGGATCAGGGCCGACAGCCCGGCCGCCGCGAGGACGAATCGCGCGTCGCTAACGAGCGTCCCGGCCCCGGGGTTCGGTTTTGCAGACATGCCGAGGACGAGGACGGCCACGAACAGGAAGACCCACGTCTCGGAGTGCGGGATCGAGGCGACGGAACTCCTGAGAACCGAGAGGTAGGCGGCCGGCGTCACCGATCCGGAGAGGAGAGCGGGATATGCATCCTGACGGAGGAAGGTGTACTCGAAGGTAGTTCCCCATCCGTAGCCTCCGGCAAGATGCGGAAGAAACGCCAGGGCGAGGGAGGAGGCGGCGCTCAGCGCGGTCGGAATCCTGGAAAAGGGCAGTCTGGCGAACGCATAGGCGTGCAGCGGGAGGACGAAGAGCAGGAGATCGGTCCGAACCGTCACGCACAGGGGAAGCATTATCAGCATCGCCTTCCTGCGCCTCAGGAACATGGCGGAGCAGGCCACGACAAAGAAAGCTCCGAGCGCGTCCGGCGTGGCATGCCGCGCCACCTCGACGAGGCCCGTGCCAAGGCTGCCCAGGGCAACGGCGGCGGCACACCAGGGCGTTCTTGCGCCTGGAACGAGGCGAAGGAGCAGAAGGAGCGCTGCGAGCGCAGCGGCGGTGGATATGGCGGAAGCCGCCTGCAGAGGATTGAGCCCGATCCCGGACAGCCCTGCGAGAAGGGCGACGTACACAAAGCGTATCCTGTAGAACGGAAGGTGCTGCAGGAGGCTCTCGTCGTCGGTCGCCCGAGCGATGCGCACAGGGGTCGAGGACGTCAGATCCTGGTAGGCCACTGGCGGCACCGAGCGTTCGAGAAGCCCGAATGTCTCCTCCCGGATGGAGGAATCCGGCGTTCCGCGGAGTTCGAGGGCGCAGGCCGTATAGCCGACCAGATCCCAGTTGCAAAGCGGATCGGCGAAGCCGGCCCAGATCAGTAACGCCGCCGACAGCACGACCGCAGCCGCAGCCGGGTACGCAGTCCTCAACGAACCAGATCCTTCCTGCCCGTTCATGCCGCCGGCCCCTGGCAAGCGCCTGCCCCGGCGGTCCGGTTCCCGGACTATCCTGCGCACCGGCCGGGAGGTCAACGAGATCCTGTCCGGGAAAGGCCCCGCTTCACGGGAGGCCTCCCCCGACGCCGACCGAGAGGATCAATTCGTCGTGGGCGTCACCGGACACGCGCCTGTAAGCTCCTGCGCAGAGCGAAACAATCAGGACGGACAAGTTCGCCTCGAGGCCGAGATACGCCGCATCTTCGCCGGACCAGACGTACATGCCGGAAACGGCCAGTCCGGCCCCCATCAGCGGGAGGAACTCCATGGTCTGATACCTCCAGCCGAGGCCCAGTCTCATCCCGTCCCTGGCGGCCTCCAGGGAAACGGATTTCGCCGAGTAGAGGAGTCTCGACCCCTCCACAGGCTCCATCCGGTTGAGCCCGACTCTCCCGCCGAGCCTGAGCGGCCAGGAATAGACGGTCAGGGCGGTCGGGAAGAGAAAGCCCCCATCCCCCGCCGAACCCGACGCCTCGAGAGCGAGGCAGAGCAGCAGAACCCGAGGCAGTCTCACGATGGCGTTCCTCCTCTCCGAAGGGCTCTTCGTTGCGTCTGTGCGTCCGGAATCGTCCCGGGGCGCCGTCTCCTTCCATAACGATTATATCAGTACCCACCCGTCCGGGCGGCCGGCCCGGCGATGATCCCGCGGATGCGGGCCGGATGGAGCGCGAAATGATACCGGTTTACGCTCTGCTATGCCTCGCCTTGTCAGCCCGGCCGGGGACGCCCGGTCCGGAAAGCCGCGCCGACTACCGGATAGAAGCCACTCTCCTCCCCGAGAGTTCGACCGTGCGGTGCAGGGCCTCCATCTCCTTCATCCCCGCCTTCCCTGCGGACACACTATGGCTCCATCTGTACCCGAACGCGTACAGAGACCCCTCTACGGCTTTCGGTGACGATCAGTCCACTATGGGCGACTACGGCTTCGCCCGCGCCTCCACGGACGAATACGGCTGGATCGGGCTGGACGGCTGGACGCTCGACGGGGACGGCACCGAGGTGAATGTCGATGAAACGCTTGGGTTCATCCCCCTGGGCAGAACCGTCCAGCCCGGAGACACGCTCGAGCTGGAGGGCGACTTCACTGTCAGGGTGCCGATCATCTGGAGCAGGATGGGCCATGACGGGGATCACTACGAGATGACCCAGTGGTATCCCAAGATGTGCGTCCTCGACGACGAAGGGTGGCACACCTCGCGGTACAGGTCGGATGGCGAGTTCTACAGTGATTACGGTGAATACACCGTGTCGCTGACCCTCCCGGACAGCTTCGTGACGGCCGCCACCGGCTCCGTGGACACGACTGTCTTCTCGCCCGACTCCACGATGCGGACCGAAGTCTGGACCGCCTCACAGGTACACGACTTCGCCTGGGTCGCCGATCCAGCCTTCGAGCTGATCGAGCACGACTTCATTCCTCCGGCCGAAGCCGCGGCGCCCGCGGTGCGGATCCACGTGGCGGTCAAGGAGTGCGATGCGGAGAAATGGGAGGAGGTCGGCGCATGGGCCGACAGCACCCTCCTCTACTGTGGGGAATGGTACGGCTGGTATCCCTACGGGGATCTCTGGATCGTCCAGAGCGCTTCGTGGGGCGGCATGGAGTATCCCCAGCTCGTACTGATCGGAAATTACGACTCTCCCTTCCACCGCTACTTCGAGATGGTGGTGGTGCACGAGATCGGCCACCAGTGGTTCTACGGCATGCTGGGCAACAACGAGGTCGACGAGGCCTGGCTCGACGAAGGGGTGAACAGCTTCAGCGAGATCAGGTATTTCGAAAGGAAGTACGGGCTGCGCGGCAACATGACGCCGCTCCCGGACTGGGTGTCGGAGTACTCCGACGCCGACGAGACGAGTTCGAGCTACGTGTCGATGGTGTATTCCGGCGAGGAGGTGCCGGTACTCAGCGCGTCGACGGACGCCGCGGGCGGAAGATACGACTACGGTGCCCTCTACTACTCCAAGCCGGCGCTGTTCATGCGGATGCTCCAGAATCAGGCGGGCGAAGAACCGTTCGATTTCTTCATGCACGAATACTGCAGAAGGTTCACGTTCCACCATCCTGGAACGGAGGACTTCCAGGCCGTGCTGGAGGAGACCACCGGAAGATCCTGGCAGGAGGAGTTCGATGTCTGGCTGCGGACCACGGAATCGGCCGATCCGCGGGTCGAGTGCGTCTCCTGGCCGGGTGACTCGACCGCCGTGACGGTCTCGGGGGACATCCCCGTCGCGGTGGAACTCGACCTGGGGCTGTACCGGAGCGGCTCCTCCCTGATGACCCGGATCGGTCTCGAACCCGGCCGCTCATCGACGATCACCGTGCCGGGCCGCTGGTTCCGCGCCGAGATAGACCCCGAAACGCGCTACCTCGACAGCAGGCCCTGGAACAACTCCCTCCCGGCGGCGGGA